>CAIQCE010000278.1 GCA_903870185.1 uncultured Gammaproteobacteria bacterium | reverse complement strand
TTTATTTGCTTTTCTCAATGCATTAATATAGCGTTTACGGGCTTCCCCTTGTTGATATAAGTTTTTTCCTCCCCAGCTGAATAGAGTGCAAAAGGTGCCTGGCACCTAATTTGAGATCTAATTACGGTATCGACACATTTCTAGGCTCTGATATCTTCTGGGAATGCCAAGATCTAAGAGGGTTCATTATAAAGGTGCTTTTTATCATGTTATGTTCCGTGGGAATAACGGGCGAGATATATTTTTTAGTAACGATGAACGTTGGCATTTTTGTGGGTTATTAGAAGAGATAGTTAAGAAATTTTCCTGCAAGATTCATTCTTTTTGCTTGATGTCTAACCACGTACATTTATTAATTGAAGTTGATGATATCCCACTTTCAAAAAGCCTTCATTTTGTTGCCTTTCATTATGCGCGTTGGTTGAATAATCGACAAAAATTAACCGGCCATTTATTTCAGGATAGATACAAAGCTAAATTGGTTACTAAGCAAAGTTATTTATTGCAGTTATGCCGCTATATCCATTTAAATCCTGTTAAAGCAGGAATGGTCGATCAGCCGGGTGATTATTTTTGGAGCAGTCACAGCGACTATCTAGGCAAGAAAAAATTTTCATGGATAACACGAAATTTTATTTTTAATGAGCTTGATGCGACTGCAGACCATTCTATTTTAAGATATTCTGTTTTTATGCTTTCGGAGTATGACCACCCTAAAAAATTAAGTTTTCGTCATTGACCGAAAAAGGTGCCAGGCACCTTTGCACGAGAAAGGTGCCAGGCACCTTTTTTACCATGAATTCTAAGCTAAGAGTACCGAGAGTCGGACTCGAACCGACACAATGTCACCATCACCGGATTTTGAGTCCGGCGCGTCTACCAATTCCGCCATCCCGGCATGCGATTGCGAGCGAAGAGTATAGCAAAGTTTTAAATTAGTGCAATTGTTATGGAGCGAAATTGCTCTATTGTCTTAATACGTTGCTGTGGTCTTTTCTCAAATCCTCATGGCTGATTGATCGTCAATGTGAAGTGAATTCACATTGACGACTTAAGGGGGAGCCGCTTCGCTTCACCCCCTTAAGAAACCCGCTCCATACATTCCGGTTTTCGAAAAGCCCACGCCGTGTCTTAAGCCAAAATAGCTAATTTCTAGAAATTTAAGAAACCATCATTCGCCTACCGATTCGACGGGGGCTCCGGATGCAATAGCAGGGGGTTTTTTAAGCAAGAATATAAAAGGTAGCATCATCACGAAGCACCACATGATAAAGTCATAGGCATTCACGAAGGCCGCCATCTGGGCTTGTTGGCCTACAGTTTGAGCTAAAATAGCAATTCCTTCAGGTGACTGTGGAGTTAAATTAATATGTTGAAGATATTGATAGGTCGTCGGTTTGAAAGGATTGATCCATCTTCCTAGCTGGTTCCAGGCTACTTGGCCACTTCGAGTATAGACCGTGATAACGATCGCAATACCGATAGAAGAACCGAGAGTCCTCAATAGACTAAAAATCCCAGCTGCTTCAGCTCTGAGCTTAGGGGCCAGGGTGGAGAAGGCTATCTGTGAAAGAGGTGCAAAGATAAATCCTAATCCAAATCCTTGTAATAACTGAGGCCAAACAAGTCCCCAAATATCAACATTAATAGGATAGTGACTGGCAACATTACACGCGAAAATATTTATAAAAGTACCAAAGGTGATTAAAAGCCGTTGATCAATTTTTTGAGCCAACTTGGCCACAATCAACATCGCGACCATGCTGCTGATGCCACGAGGTGCCATCACAAGTCCAGCGGTTAATACAGGAAAATTAAGAAGGCTCACGAGCATCAATGGTTGGATTACCATGGCGCTGAACATCCCTAAGGCAAAAATCCCAATTACTAAACTTGAGAGTGTGAAATTAGAATCCTTGAAAATAGAAAGATCAAAAAGTGGATGAACTTTTTTATGTCGGCAATGAACAAT
>CAIQCE010000277.1 GCA_903870185.1 uncultured Gammaproteobacteria bacterium | reverse complement strand
TTAAGGCCATCTCTCGAAATTGAGAAAAACTGAACTTTTTTGCTTAGGTGTTAAAAAAGGGGCATATTAGGGCCGAGCTGGGCCTAGAAAGACTTTATTTTTAGTTCAATTGATCTGTTTAAGATCAATTTCTCAAACTCAAGACGTACCTATCCTGCAAAGCTGTTCGTAACGACATAAGTTGTAAACCCAATTCATGAGACCAATATTTTGTTTGGCTCTCTCTAACCCAATGCTTCGAATGAACTTACCACCCATGGAGTTTTCCATAAAACCAAAAACGTGCTCAACTCGCTTTCTAATTTTGGATCGGCGCTTGTTTTCTCTGTCCTCATTGGACCACTCAGGTTGATGCGATTGAAAGCGTTTGATGATGCGACTATCAAAACCCTTTTCTTCAAGCATTTCCTCCACAGCGGCTGAGTAATACGCCGCATCTGCCCAAACTCGGTTGCCCGCTTCTTTTAGTTTATCCAACAAGCTTTCCAGCATCGTGACGTCTCCTTGTGCGGCATGAGTCACCTCATAGCCTCGAATCAATTTATAATCGGCATCCACAATGACATGGTCTTTGTAACCGTAATAACGGGTATGTCCTTTAATTGTCCATCGCGCCTGAATGTCCTTTTGTCGATCTCGATGTGGGTTTTTCTCGAAGGATTCTGGTTTTTCCCCTTTTTTAATCTGTTGGTTTTCGTCTCGTGTATTACGCTGCTTTGGTACTTCAACAATCGACGCATCGACCATGTGCCCACTCAAGGCATTAAATCCTTTAGATTCTAAGGCTCGGTTAAATCGATTAAATAATTTGTCCATGACTCGACCTTTAACCAGCACTTCTCTAAAAGCCCAAATCGTTTTTTCATCAGGAATCTCATCCTCAAGACTCAAACCTAAAAAGCGCATGAAGGAAAGACGATCTCGAATTTGAAACTCAAGCTGATGGTCCGACAAATTATATAAACCCTGCAGTACAACTATCTTTAACATCATTAAGCGAGGATACGGTTTGCGACCGGCCGCGCTCTTTCGCTCGCGCTCAAAGGCTCTGTTGAGCAAAGGCAGAAAAATCTTCCAATCAATCACTGATTCCAAGCGAACTAAAGGATCGCCTCCGAAAGAAAGCTCTTCATAACGTTCTTGTAGATCAAAAAATCCAGGTTGACTCATCATTCGCTTGCTCCTTTTTTACTGAACACTAAAAAGTCGGCATTTTACCAAATTTCTTTCAATTTCGAGAGATGGCCTTAAGAAAACTTTAATGTAGCTAACCTAATATAGCATAAATGAAAGAGCTCCTTGGGCGTCAGCTCAGGTATTCAGAGATTAACTAGGGACAGGCCCTAGACTAAATTCAGGAGGTTTGTATGCGTGATGAGCTAATAACTTTGACAGTGTATTTTTCTGGTACAGCCATGAAAATCAGTAGCCAGTCGAATTTAGTAGGGTACTTATTTGCAAACACCCCTGCAGAAGGCTTGCAGCAAAAAAAAGGTTTTGATGGTTGTGGGATTACACATGGAGATTTTTGGGGCGGATTATTCGGTTATGGTACTGAAGAGCAAGCGCAAGAAGCCTATCAACATGTTCTGAGTTTATTAAAAGAAGGTAAGCGGGTTCGCCTAAATTGTTTTGGTCATAGTCGTGGTGGGGTCTCAGCTTTACTGCTCGCTAAAATGCTGGGCGACTATCCAAAAGATCAGGTGGAGGTCAATCTTGCTTTGGCAGACCCAGTTCCTGGCAATATACCCTTTCAAGTAAGAAATGATCCTCTTTCCACTACTCTAGCAAAAAAAGCAATGGATCTTTCTAACTGTAAAAGCCTGAATAGAGTCCTGACGCTTTATACACATGATTCAATGTTGGAGACAGAGGAGCTACTACGTCTATTCGCTTACGGGCATACCCCTGTTTTACCTCAATATCCAAAGCGTACCTTCCTTAAGGAAGTAGTTGTTCCGGGAAGTCATTCTGAAGTTTTATTCGTAAAGCCATGGAAAGTGAAGGGTCCAGGCAAAGTACTTGAAATACCTAGTAGCCAAGTTTATATCAACGTTATGCTATTCGTGCGTTTTCTGACCGAATGCGGCACCCAATTTATTTTTAACCCAGCTGCAATACTCACCTTGCCCTGGATTGAATCTGATAAACCTGACGTTCATACAGGCATGGATCTCCGGAACTTAACCAATATGGATTCAAGCACAAAGCAGCATCAAGAAGCTCATAGCATATTGTTTAAAGCCTATGAGGATGCAAGAGCCAATATAGAGATTGGCAATGAACGAGTGAGAGTCTGTCACAGCACATCTCCAACTTCCATTGTAGCAGATCCAACGCAGTATTATTTAAATTCGCAGCATAGAGCTTTAGCGGAAGAATTTCGCTCTTCTGTGCCTACCCGTTCAGCTCAGTCTCAGTTAGCAATCGATGGTGTTGCTATCAGCATAACACCACCACGACCCGCTCGAGCACCCAGAGAGGATGTAGATTATTCATCATTAGAAACAATGAATTTATTTAAGAGTTTCCTTAAGGCGCTTGAAAGTGGAATGAGTGATGCCACCGCAGATTCCGTTAAGGGGGTAATTATGCGGCGTTATATTCATCAAGCAGAACAGATGCATAAGTTTGATGATCAAGCACAGCTTAGTACCGCTCTTAGAAATGTTTTGGCGTTAGCTTTGCAATGCACGAGGATCGGTGCCAGTAGTTCCTATGCTTCGCAAACGGGTATGGCAGCACTGAAATTATTCAAGTCTCAATCTTTTGCAGTGCTTGGGAATATTATTATGGGTAGTTGTACGAATTCACCTAGCTATAGTGATTTAAGGCAGTTTGTTATTGGGAAGGGCCCAGAAAAATACTTCGCCAGCTCAAATAGTAAAAGACTATATGCTTGCTTAGAGAAAAGTAATTACTCTTTAATTACCGCACATCCTTTCATCGCTTATTCTTTTGGTAATAAAGAATCTTCGTCTTCTACAGTTGTCAATGAGGATTTCAAGATTCAAAAATTAAAAGTCGCTAGTATAGTTGCTCAATATATTAGTTCTCATAAATTAAGTATTTTTTGTCACCGTCACAACCAACGAGCTATCGTGGTGAAAACCGCTATCTTAGCCTGCACTACGCTTGAAGAAATCCAATTGATCATTCAAAATCAACAAGCATTGTTTAATCCCACCACTCCTGATAATTTACCAAGTACACCTTTACTACGAGGGCGTTGGGCTGATAAAGACAAAATACATAATGATCCAAAGATTGGTTCAGGTTATGTGGCCATACTTGATAAAGCAGATCAGTTCCTGGCTGGCAGTCAGAGGAGTTCTACGTTTTCTGTGTCTAATAGGCGTTGAGGGGTCTGGACTATTTTAGTTCTGGCAGTGTACCGTTAGATATTATTTAAAATGACTGATTAAATTAAGGATAAGGCGATGAATAAAACTAAATTTTCAAATCGATTGGCAATGTGTTTTTCTATAATCGCTCCAGTTCTTTATCTTTTTTTCCTAGCGTCTCCCCCTTTTTTTCCAATGCTCAGTGCAGGTGCTTGGCTAGGGATATTTATCGGTACAACGGTTTTGGCAGGAATTGCATCACTTTATAAATCTAATCGAGTCGATACCTCAGGTTTTTTCGTCTTAAAAGCTTTGTTTCTTGCAGCCGCCATGCTTTCCACTATTCTGATAAGCACTTTGGCATCACCTGCTATTGCGACTACATTGCCACTCTTTATCTGTGCTATTTATTCTGCTGGTGTATTTTTGGTTGAGCTGTGTAATTGTCGTGAGAAGCAACTTCAATCTTCAGGATATGTTCACCCACTTATAAATTTTCATACACACCATCGCACCACACCCAGTGGATATCAAGCAGCTGTCGTTAAGCAAGCCCCTCGTTATACGTATGCAGCGGGGAGAGCGGGGCAAGCCGCTGATGATGCTTTGCCTGCTCAAGGATGTGAGGCAGAGAGCGATAGAGTTCCATTAGCATTAACATCAGGTTAGATGCTGTGAATTTGAAAAGAGAGCCTTTATCCTTGGGAATCCAAAAAATTCTTTTGAAAGGCTCAATTATTTATCTTGAGCCGATAACTGAAACTCATCGAAATGATTTATTTGAAGCGGCTCAAAATGAATTGATTTGGACTTACTCTGCGACTAAAGGTTTGGGCGATAATTTCCATCGTTGGTTTGATAAGGCTATTCTTAAGGCTTTAGAAGGTTCTCAGTTGCCTTTTGTCGTGCGTCGATTGAAAGATCAAGGAATTATAGGCAGCACACGACTTTATGATATCGATCTTAAACAGCGCCGATCATCGATAGGTTACACTTGGTATATTCCTGAGGTATGGGGATCCTCTGTTAATGTTGAATGCAAGTTCTTGATGCTGAATCATGCTTTTGAAAATTTAAAATTACATCGAATTGAATTTTTCACTGATGTGCGTAATCTTCATGCTCGTTCCTCTCTTCAGAAATTGGGTGCTGTTGAGGAGGGAGTATTGCGCCACCATATGATTTTAGAAGATGGATTTGTGCGAGACACAGCAGTATTAAGTATTATTAAACCCGATTGGCCTTTGATCAAGTCAAAATTAGAGCAACATTTATAGAATTTTGGTGCCAGGCACCTTAATTGGTGTCAGGCACCTTAACTCCTTAACTTTTCGCACCAAATTGAGATTGATAAATCTTAATTTGGTTCAAGACTTCTGCATATTGGCTTTGAGTGGCTAAATATTCCATTAGGTCTTTTAGAGTGATTAAACTATGAACGGTGATTCCCGTTTTTTCTTTCACTTCCTCTGTCGCCGATAAATTGTTTTCACCGCGTTCTTGTCGATCAAATGCGATCAAGATTCCACTTAAGCTGGCATTGAAAGTTTTGAGGATATCGAGGGTTTCGCGAACGGTGGTGCCTGCCGTGATGACATCATCTAACATCACGACTTTTTGGTTTTCAAGCGAGTGGCCGATGATGCTGCCCCCATCCCCATGTTGTTTGGCTTCCTTTCGATTAAAGGCGCAAGGGGCATCCATTTGATGATTTTGATAAAGCGCGATGCTGGTGGCAACTGCTAAGGCAATGCCTTTGTAAGCAGGGCCAAATAATACATCATAATTTAACTGAGTCTCGATCAAGGCTTGGGCATAAAATCCTCCCAATTGGCTAAAGCTAGCACCGGAATGAAATACCCCCAAATTAAAGAAATAAGGACTTTGTCTACCCGATTTCAGGGTAAATGTCCCAAACTTAAGGGCTTGGTGGGCCAATAAGAATTCGATGAACTGGTGTTTGTGGTTCATGGCTATTCCTCTTAGGGTTCAAAAAGTCCTATTTAAGCATTTTTTAAGACTGCTCTGCTATACTCTTTGAAATAGTCAATTAAGAGGAGGATGCAAAATGGCAACTACAAATGGTTTGAGCGGCTGGCGTTCATTTTTAAATGCTGCTTTAGGGCTTTTTGGGTTGGTGTCCTTCTTTGCCCGGCTTTTGAGGCTCCAAGGGGCTGCTTTATCAGCGCCTGCTCCTGCTTCGACTCCATCGGTTGTTCCACCTGCGTTTACGGAAGCTCCTCCCCAAGCTCCTGTTACACAGGAAGCAGCAGCTGGTCTTGAGCGAAGAGCCTCTATGTCGTCAGCTGCCACTACTCTTGCGGCCAATGAGGTAGACGACAGTTTGGCAATCCCTGGGGTCACGGGCAAAGCTATTTCAGCACTTGATGGGCAACTTTCAGCGTTAATGCATGCTGTTGACCAAGTTAAAAGAACTCGTGATGAAGCAGCAGAGCTTGCGATTATAGATGATGCAGGAGAGGTTATTGAGGCCGCTAGTGCTTTTATTGAAAATGCAAAAGCAGCATTTGAAGGGGAAATAGAGGAAGGCCTACAAGCCACAAGAGCAGCTTTAGAAGAGAGGGTGAAAGAACTTAGCCAAGCAATCGAGGCATTAAATGAAGCATTGGCATCTCTAAATGCGCCTGCAGAACCTGAAGTTTTGGAAGAGGACAAAATGCATGCTGATTTAGAATTCGCTGGGTTTGAGGAGCTGCGTTTAACACCCGGGCAAGAGTTTGTAGAGCTTCAAGAGGCGGTTGGGAGTGTTGAGGCTGCTGGTGGTTTTGATGCATCTGGATTTGGCACAGGCTCAATGTCTGTAGAAACTCATGGCACTCACCCTGCTCACAAAGCAGGTAATACTTTAGGCTTGGAAACGAGTTTTACTCATGCTCATGGAGAGTCACCTTTAGCTAGGGCTGCTACAGCCAGGGGTCTAGCTTCAGAAGTAGCTGGCCCTGCTAAGCGAACTCCCTGATAGAGGAATGAGATTGGTGGGGACACTTCGTTTTGCCCACCCTGCATTTATATGATCACGTAGGTTGGGCTAAGACCTGCAATAGTATAGGATTTGAATTCTTGATAAACCTCATGCAGGGCGAGCCCAACAAGCCCGCTCTTTTAACATATCAATTAAGAATATGTTGAGTTGTTAGGCCGCGCTTGCGCTTGGCGCCAACCTACGTCATATTAACAGCCCCCTCAAAATAGGATAAAGAAATGTACCCTACCCTTACCCTCAATAAAAATGAAGAACGCCGATTAAGAGCCGGACATCTTTGGGTTTATAGCAATGAAATCAATATGCAAAAGACCCCGTTAAAAGACTTTAAGGTGGGTGAATTGGTTCGGGTGGAAAGTGCTTCTGGAAAAGCGATGGGGGTGGGTTATATTAATCCTCATGCTTTGCTTTGTGTTCGGCTTTTGGATCGAGATCCTTCTGTTGAAATTAATTTAGTATTTTTTATTCAGCGAATTCAAAAAGCATTAGGTTTGCGACAATCGATTTATTCGAGTTCTTATTACCGTTTGGTTTATGGGGAGAGTGATGGGCTTCCTGGTTTAGTTGTCGATCGCTATCAAGATATTTTAGTCGCGCAAATAACGACAGCAGGGATGGAAGCATTCAAAGAATTAATTTTGCAGGCTTTGGTTGAAGTGATTCAACCCAAAGCAGTTGTATGGAAAAATGATAGTTCAGCACGTGAATATGAAAATTTAGAAACTTATGTAAGTGTGGCTTATGGTGATGAGCCTTCGCATATTCAAATTGAAGAGAACGATGCTATATTTCATGCGCCTGTAATGACAGGGCAAAAGACGGCTTGGTTTTATGATCATCGTGAAAATCGAAAACGCATAAAAGATTTTGTTCAATCGAAAAGAGTGTTGGATGTTTTTAGTTATTTGGGTGCTTGGGGTATTCAAGCATTGAAATGGGGTGCATCTGAAGTGGTGAGTATCGATAGTTCAGAATCGGCAATTGAGATGCAGAAAAAAAATGCTGAACTTAATGAAGTTTCTGACCGTTTAAAATTAATTACTGATAATGCTTTTGATGCTTTGAAAAAATTAAAATCACAAGGTGAAGTTTTTGATGTGATTATTATCGATCCTCCCGCCTTTATTAAAAGAAAAAAAGATATGAAAGCCGGCTCAAAAGCCTATTTTCACTTAAATCAATTGGCTTTAAGTTTGTTAAAAAATCAGGGGCTTTTGGTGTCAGCTTCTTGTTCTCAGCATTTTACAGAAGAAGATCTTTTGGAAACATTAAGAACGATTAATTTGCAAGATTCTTATGATCTTAAGATTTTAGCGAAAGGTCATCAAGGATTTGATCATCCGAT
>CAIQCE010000276.1 GCA_903870185.1 uncultured Gammaproteobacteria bacterium | reverse complement strand
CTAGCGAGGCGATATAATGTTAATTTTGAGTCTAGCACCCCAAAATTCCCTAATTTTGAAGTACTGCTTGAAACTTTAGAAAAGCGCTTTGGTTATTTATTCAATTTGAAGGCTCTAAATGAGGCGGCTTTAACTGACACAATGGGAAGTTATTTGAGTTTCTTTGATCTATTCATGCGGGAATTAGATGGTGAGACCAATAAAGAGCTTTTTACACCCGAGATTATTGTTAAAAAAATCTATGACCTTATAGAAAACAAGCCTGAAGTAAAAAGAAGATTACATGAGCAATTTATTTTTGTTCCACCTGTTGATGGGGCGCCTTCTCCTCAACTAGGTGTTTTAGAAAGCGTTATTACCGATAGTGCTAGCATGGCTCAGCCTGTCACTTTTGTGGATATGTTCAGGGCTATTGATGGATTAAATCATTTAAATTCTAAAGCTTTAACCCCAAAGCTTCCGTTACCAAAGATTTCTGTCATTCAATTAAACGATTTAGAATGTCTTGATATGGCGGCACTCAAGGCTTCAAAATGTGTATTAATGATCAATTTAAATCAAAACCCAAGCCAGCCTCCTAAATGGGGGGTGCTGGATCTTAGAAATGAGGCCCCCACTATTTATTGTGAAATGCCTTTATTTACAGCCGAGAAAGTTAAGCTTGAACGCTCACTGGCATTAGCTGCGGGAACGTCAGTCAATTACTTGGGTGGAAATGCTAATAGTTACGATTCCACAGGATATACCGCCATAGCCTGGTTGGATCAGAATATTACTAAAGCTTGGCAATTTAATACTAGTGCTGATTTTGCTGCATTAGTTCAAGATTATTTTTTTACGCAGTTTGGTGGAGATGGAAGCAGTAAGACTTTTAAATATTTTCCAATAACAGAGACTCATTATAATGGAGCAGCTTTTAGCTCAATTGCTACAGATGATCTAATAGGAGATAAAACGAGGCTTAATGTCGATATGGCAAAAGGCAAGTTAAGGGGTGGTCTCATATTTACAATGTTAGCTTATGCGGCAGTAATGGGCGACCTGAAAGGTTCAGATAATGCTTCAATTTTAGGGCGAGATGAAAAGCCCTGGAGGCCGGGTGATATCGGTGCTGTGATTAAAGCCTGCTATGACAAATCAATTATTAAAGCTGAACAAGTTCGACCGTCTTATAACTTTTCAATGGCGACTACTCCTCCAGACTTTGCTTTGACAATGTCTAGTTACCAATATCATGGTATTCCATTATTAGTTGAGGATTCTATTGTTGATACCAATGGTAATAGACGCGAAAGGACTTATTTAAATGTTCCAGCGAGCATTGATCTCAATAATTTGCTGATATTTCATGAATCATTGCCCACGTCCTCAGTGAAATCCTGGCTTCGTTCATCAATTCTTCTTCTTGCCGTTGCAGCTGGCTCTTACTCTGAACAAGAACGCGCTGCTGTTGCCATTATGATGATGACTTTAGTGCGCTCAAAGGCCAAAAAATCGATTCTTAAGATTGATTTGCCTGCGAAATTTAGTTTGACCAAAGCGGAGCAAGATTTTATTCGATCCGCATTAGGTGAAAATGCTTATGTGACAGATTTTGTAATCAATCCAGATAATACCTCATTGGCTGGTTTAAAAGCAGATCTTCAACCTATCTTTGCTCGTAACCGTTTGCTCGCTTTAAAAGGCTATCGTCCTGCGATGATCGATGATTATTGGCAGCAGGCAGCCATGAAATGGGTTTTGCATCTGAGTGAAAATCGCAATATCCTAGGCATGTCTGATGAGCATAATGAATTCAAACGATGTGTGGATGAAATGGGTGAGCTGGGTTTGAGGCCTATGCTTGAAGTTTTAGCTAACTCAGCTCAATTCAATTATATTAATACTCTATATCGAGGCACTAAACCTGCATTTTACTTAGGTTGTCCTCCAAGCCAAATAGCTTCATGTTTCGAGCAATTGATTGCTCATTTAGAAGCAAAAAAATATTTTCCATTTCGTGAATTAGGTATTTCATACCAACCTAATCGAGCAACGAGCGCAAGATTTATTGAGCTTTTAGGCCAGATTAACAAGCCTGAAAGTCATTTGGATAGAATCGCCTTGATGGATTTTTTGAAGGGTGATATTCCAACCAATTTAGAATTCCTTAGTCGATTAATAGCGGTTGCCCGTGCAGAAAAATGGACTGGCTTGATCGTCATTCCAGAATTAGAACAAGAAAAAAATACAGCCGCTGTTTATTGTGAGCTGCATGCAAGTTATACATTATTGAATGATATAATCTTGGCCAATCGTCTCGACATTCGTTCACGAGAAGTATTGAAAGAAATTGAAGAAGGTTCAGATTTGGCATCGACGGTTCATCCTGTGGGTGCAGGTGCATCAAGTGCATCAGCTGCAGGTGCATTTAGTAGTGCCTCAGGTGCTGCAAGCGGCGCTGGCGCTAGACCTAGAATACAAGCACACGCAACAGGAGCTCCACACGCTGCTGCTAATACGATAGAAGGATTGGGCGGGGAGATCTCATATCCCTGGGAAAAAAGTGGTGATATACAGCGTCAAATGCAACAACAGCAGGAAGTTGTGCAGAATCGACAAGTTCAACAACAACAGGAAACTGTTATTGTAAAGACAATGGATACAGTTTTAACTTTTCCCTTGGTTGATTACACTAATATTGAGCGCGAGCTTGCTCCGTTCCTTTCAAGAATTGCTGAAAAAGGATTTTTACCTGAGCCAAAATTTCTTTCTAAGAAAATAGCAGGAAAAACTTTCTTGGAAAATTTATTCCATACCTGCATAAATGCGAATCCAAGTACTCCTGCACCTCATATCATTCGTAAAATGACTAAAGAAGCAGCACAAATGGTGGTGCGAAAACACCGCATGCTTTCATCAGGATTGGATATCGATAATTTGCCCGTTGGATTTTATACGCAACGCTCCAAAGAGGGTGAGCTTGTTTTGTGTTACGACGCGAGCATTTTTGGGCAACAGAATGCTCTAACACCTTCATTGGATATTAGCATTCCAGTAGCCAAAGCTTGGCAGGGTGATTTTCGTCAATTTGATATTGATCGATATGCGGCAGGTATATTCCTGCCTGTTGAGGAAGGGGATTGGGCCTGGATAGTGACTTTCGCTCGTTTGCAGCCTCTCAAGTCAAGGACTGATGTTGATCGGGAATATGCCGAGTTTATGCGAAATAATTCGCTGCTGTCCTATGAAACTAAGCTCTTAATTGAAAAGCATTCAGTCGAAATCAAACTGTATTGGCATGTGTTCCTGCAGGCATGGCAGTACAAGGGTGTGGAGGGCATTAGAGCTTTTTCACGTAAGCTTGATGAGAAAGCACGTGGAATTTCTATTCTCGATCTAAATTTAGCCGATGTTCGCCAACGACTAGTCAGAGATCCTCGGCCTCGGTTTTCAGCAGCAGCCTCTGCCGCTATTAATCCATTTGATGAGCATGATCCTTTGTCGGATTGGACTATGAGCGGACCTATCCCTCTTGATGATGAAAACTTTACTCGCTCTCTGGGGCAAGTATTCCATCATCATGGAAGAAAAGGAGTCAGGTATTTACTCACTAAATTCCAGCAAATTCATCAGACAATGGGCCACGAATTCTTTAATGCTTTTTACAAATCAGTTTTAAGTCCTGATGCATTGAAACGCAAGGGTATTGAGGTCGACTTTAACAGCTTCATGTCATTAAAATTCTTTAAGACAATGGATGGCATGATAAAAAGACTTCGTAAAGAGTCTGATAGACATGCTTGGGGAGCACTTTTACAAAAACATATGCAGTCGGTTGAATGGGATAATGTAGTCACTCTATGGGAGGGCTTTGATTATTTCCTAGTAGGGTTAAGAGATTTAGGTCTTGAACTAAAGGGTCATGAATTTGATTATTTGCTTCAAGAGCCTGCTAATGCTTCTCCTGCTAATATACGAGTCTATCTCGATCGTATCTTGGAATCTTTGAGAAGGATTCATGATCCCATTGCACAAAACCAATTTTTAGCGAATCTTCCGTCCATCGATCTGAGTAATGGTGGCGCTTATTATGCCTTAAAATACGATGAATTCCGATCGGTTCACGAAAGCTTGAAATTGAAAGATTTTGTAGAAGGTGCGCCGACTTACGCACCTAACTTAGCTCAGCTATATGAATGGTCTACTGCCCCTGCTGATTACGATAAATTACTGCTTAAGATGCGCAGGGTCATTGCATCACAAAAGAAATTTACTCGCAGTGATTGTGAGCTTCTGTTGAATGTAGGAGCTGTCCCGCTATTGCAGCGAGATCCTAAAAATTTATTGATGTGGTTATTGCACACTCAGTATAAAAGCACGGATGAGCGGAATATCATTGCAGTGGCGACTGAGATTTTGGATCAAAACACAGTCAGTAGAAATTTAATAGCGAATCATATCCACCAAGCTGTTTATGTCCAAGGAAATCGCGAATTGAATCCATCGCTGGAGGCGATGAAAGATTTAGTAACTAATTTTATGCTGAGACAGAGTGCCTCAGTGAATCGATTGCTGCCACTATATCCGAATGGAACATTTTTGGAAGTTTTCAGTATCATTCATCAAAAAGGGAGTGAGTTTAATGCGGAGAAAGAGTCATTTTCTCATGCTCTATACCCATTGGCGTCTTCCTGTAAAACTCACTTGCACCGGGAAGCATTGAAAGTAGCAGTACTTTTGGGTGTCCATGATACAGTCAAAATAACTGCTTTATTTCGCCTGATAGATACTGCTCCTTCAGTGGTCAAGGAAGAAACCCGATCACTTTTCAAACATCTACTTTCGGTTGATTTTAATGAAAGTAAAAAAACTGATCCTGCTAGCCGGAAAGTAGCTGTTAATTTCAATGCAGCAAATCATTGGACCTGTCTTCTTGATACCATTGCGCAAATGACGGCGCGGCCACGTGAAAAAACAACGATTCGAGTTGCCCTGATTGACCAATTAACAACGAATGGCTTTGCATTTAGTTTTTCAAGGACAGGTGATTTTCGTCGATTAATTGCTGGCAATCTTGATGATAAACCTGATTTAAGTATTTTTGTGGATCATGAAGCACGTTTATTTGCTTTTCTAGAAAATCACATTGTTATTCCTGCTGGTGCGGGTGAGACGGGTAAAACGGCCCTCTTGCCTTTGATTCGATTTTTTAAAGTCATGCAATTAAATAGAACTTATTTGAATGAACTTGAACCTACTTTGTCGATTCTTAAGGAGCATGCTGTTGAGGGGCGTTATTGGAGTGTTGCATATTTTAATGGCTTGCTTGAAGCATTACAGCCTACGATGCCTGGAGATGAACAACTATCCTTCCCCATTTCAATATTGAAAATGTTGTTGAAGGAAGAGTTAATCCTTCCAAAAACATTGGACCAAGTTAAAAAAGAATTTCCAGAGGCGTTAAAACAGGCTTTTCAATCCATTGTTAAGGATGGTAATTTTAATCGCGAGCAAAAAACTCTGTTATGTAAGTTGGCCGTTCAAGAATTTAGCTCAGATGAAAGGGCTATTCATACAATGGAGGTCATGACATTCTTGGCTAATCCATTATTTGCGGCTAGTCGTACCTATGTGCTTTCACTTTTAGCGAAAAGCTCTGATTTTGAAGACTCAAAACATCAATTTGAAAATTGCCGTGTATTATTGGGACGAAGTTCAACCAATCCAACGGTTCAAAATGCTTGGTCAAGAACAGCAGCTGTTTGGTTAAAATCGATGAGTACTTCAGCTCAGAATGAGAGAGCTCTTTATAATAAAATTTCAACGCTCTCTGTCGGTGAAGAAACTAAAATGCGAATCTTGCATATTGTTGCATGGAGTACTTTAGATCGAGGACTTAGAGATCAGGATACTTATCAATCTCAATTATTAAGAAAGGCAGAGAAGCTGATTGATCAATTAGTCGAAATGACCCCGTCTGATTTGAATTTACTATCCGATTGTTATCCGAAGCAGCCATCGCCGGCAGTAGATGATATTTTGCGGATGATTAAGGTGAAAACTGCAGCGAAACCATTCGCGAGACAAGTGAATGATTTTTTAAATAAGCCATTTTCAGAACAGCGAGCTGATTATGCGGGTTTGTCAGCAACGCGGGATGCTGATTTCCAGCGTATGATTGTTGAAACACAAATTAGTCGTGGTGCCGAAAGAAAGCCAATTGAGGCTGAAGATATGGCGAGGCTTACTTTGATCTTTGCTTATCTAAAAAACTTAGAAGCGGGTTCAGAGAAAATCAAAGTATTAAGTGATGCTGGTAGAGTTGACGGTGAAAACTCGATTTCGGATATGAGTCAGGAAGAACTTAGAAATACTTTTACTGAGCTCTCTAAACAGCAAGCGATTCGTCCTACTGATGATGGAGTCCGGACTCAAATTTGGGCGATTTTATTTGAGGCATTGGGCCGTACAACGGGTAAATACCCTCATTTGGCACAGCAATTTTCATTAATTGCGAATGATATTTGCTGTACGGAAAAAACGCGAGTTTTACAGTTGCAAACTGGAGAAGGGAAAAGTATTTTTGTGGCTTTAAGAGCGGCAAGGTTAGCGGGTTCAGATGAAAGCATTAAGATAGATGTTTGTACTGCTAAGCAAACTTTAGCAGAGCGAGATTTGGAAGAGTTTGACCCTTTCTACCGATATTTGGGTTTGTCGACTTCTTATATTGATCCAAAATCACCTCATGAAGCTTATACGAAATCTCAAATCCATTATTCAACCATGGGTAGTATATCGCTCTTTTTAGATGAACAAAGTTATCAAGGTAAGCCTGTTGTTCTCGGTGATCTTAGCAAGCGAGTGCTTCTTTCTGATGAGTATGATTATACTCGATATGAGGAGGGGGAAAACACTCAATATAATGAGGCAAAATCCATCGGTAAAATGCCGAAAGAGATGATGTGGTTTTATCAGGCGGTTAATCAATTTTACACGGATAATCAAGCTTCAATCAGACCTGGTGCCAAAATAACAAAAGCTACGTTGCTGGCATTTAGAAATTTCTTGTTTGAAAAGGCAAAAGGGGATGAAGATCGCCTAGCCTTAGTGAGTGGCTATGCTAGAAATCATTTGAAATTGGTGCAATGGCTACAGTCTGCTCATCTCGCACATACTCTCGAGCGTGGACGGCAATTTAGTGTTGTTAATTTAGATATTGTAGTGGGTTCTGAGAGTTGGCCGATGCAGGAAGTTGTGCCTAATACGAAGGATAATCAAAAAGCTTTTGGTTCAACATTTAGTGGCGGTGTTCATCAATTATTAGCGGTTCGCTTAAATACAGAAGCGAAAAGAGAAAATAAGCCACAAAATTATCATGTTCATCCAGAAAGTGACATTATCAGTTCACAAATTGCGGCCGAACGTATGGAAACCTTGTGGGGTTTGAGAGAAGGTTTCTCTGGTACTATTTCACCGACTCAAGTGGCCAATTTAAAGGCTGCACAAGTTTTGCATGTGCCCACTAATCAGCTCGATTTGCGCCGTTGGGATGATCCACAGTTCTTCGCAGATCCAACCGAACGGCTTGAAGCCATTGCTAAGCAAATTAAAGAATGCATGAGATTGAAACAGTCTATACTTTTCTCATGTGCAGATGATAAAGAAGTTGGAACACTGTATGAAGAACTTGCCGGAATTCGTGATCGTGGATTCTTAACTGCTGAAGAATATAGTCAGATCATGACTTACACTAATGAGAAAGAAGAAACTCCGAGTGAAATCTTAGCTGAAAAAAATAGGCGTGAAGAACGAAAGGGGGATAAGAAGCAGAAGGGAATTTGTCTTATCGCTTCCTGTTTCGGGCGAGGTGATAATGCGAATGTTGAAGCAGTATTCCTCATGGGTGCCAGCAATAACAGCGATAAACTACAAAAAGGTGGACGTACTGCTCGTAACGGAGAAATGGGTACAGTCTTTCAGTTCTACCTAAGTAATGAATTAAGAACAGAAGAGATTGAGGCGATTCAATATCTACTGTCTAAAAATATTGATATTGCAGCTCAATATGTTCATACATTCGGTATTGTGATAAATACAACAGCAGGAGGCCGCATTAGCTTAGCTCCCGCCTTTGCTGAACGTCGTGAAGAGTTACTCAGCGACACAGCTTGTCTGGATAGAGTCATGTTGTTGCGTGAATACCTTCACAATGTACAAAATGAAGCGAGTCAAGGTTATCGAAGTGTCGTTGCCCGATTCTCCTCCTGGGGAATGGAGCAAGTGGGTAAGTTGGAAGTTGATCCTAGAGTTCGTATGGAGTTGACGACTAGATTGGGTGAGTATCTGAAGCAGTTAGAAGAGAAATGGACCACCTTAATAGCAGACTCTGAAATAATCAATCAGGATAAAATTTTACGAGTTGAGGAAGTGGCTAGGGGTTTTTCGAGGATGTTCTCGGAGCAGCATAGAGACAAGGTAGGTCATGAGGCGACTGTTTTTGCTCTAACCCCTTATGAGATTCCTCTTCATAGGCTTATCGTGCCTGAAACTCATAAGTCTGGTCAAAAAGAACGGGCTATGGCAGCAATTTCTAGCGCATTAGCGAGTTTCAAAGATAGCAGTCTCAGTAATCCGCGCATTGCTCGAATACCTGCATTACTTAAAACATTAGCAACCCATGAAATAAAATTACAAGGATTTGCTCAGCAAGTGTCACGCTATCGTTCTGCCTTAGAATTTGTGAGTGAGCTTGAAATTGTTGTGAGTCAACTTAGACATCCTTCTCCAATTAGAGAAGCAGCTCTTGCAGGGGCTATTGCTGCGGCTGCAGTAGTGCCTGAGGATTTTTATAAGGATGTCCCAGATGAGGTGGTGAAAGCGTTTGAAAAGGTTATTAACCGATTTCAGCCATCATTTCAAACTGAGATATTTAATTATTTGAATCATCCAATTAATGTTGGCTCCATGAAAGATCGGATGGAAAGAATATTGCCTGTGCTTAATCACATCGGTCGTTTTACGCCTGATCAAAGAAATATCTGGGGTTCTCGATATATTGCAGCATTGGATAATTTATTGAATGAAGCATCTCCCGAGATTTTAAAGGCTCGTTTAGAAACTTCGGTGCCTCTGAGTTATTCTCATTTCAATAGTATATGGAAAGTTGCTCAACGTGTTTCAGGAGCGCTCGATGCAGAAGGTCTTTCTAAGTTGTTAGCTCAATTAAATCAAGTGGTCAAAGATGCACCTGAGCATCGTATTCGCATGTTGGGTAAATGGGATGCTTGGGCAAATACTTTAGAGCCAGAGAAAGCCTTAGAATTGTTGAATTCATTTTGCAAAGTAATGGAGACCTATAAAGAAGGCATAAATTGGGATCTATTTAGCACTTTAGTCAGCAAAACTCATACTTGGTGGACAAAAGATAGAGCTGAGGGAAATGACAAGTACAGACCTGAATTGCTGGAGTTGTGGCGCATTTTGGATGAGCATCGTGACGATTTGCCCAAGCTAGATGAAGTGATCAAATGGAGTCTTGCGCAAGCAGGTAAATCTTGGTTCCAGCTGTTAACCATTAGCATGAGATTAGAGCCTGATTACCAAGTGAAACATCATGCTCAGATCAAAGCATTGTGGGAGGCTATTAGTACTCGAACGGATTTGAAAAAAGATGGAAAAACAGCTCTCTTTACCATTTGCATTGATGAGTTTCAAAAATTCTATGACGCTATTAATACAAAGACTTATACACCAGTTGAACGTGCTCATATGGTTGATGTGCTATCAGCTCTTACCACAGATCAATCTAAGTTCGGTCGTGTAGTGACTATTTTTTCAAAAATAATGCCTCATTTAGCTTCAAATCAAATCAAGTATTTCATTCCTTATCTAAATAATCTTATAAATGTGAGAGCTGACAGATCATTTGATGAAATGGTCGTGCTGATCAGTGAGAATCTTTCTCTCTTATTTGATAAACAGCAGATCTTGCCAAAGGTCTTTAATTGGGAGGCTGAGGGGCACGATATTGTTCGAATCAGTGGTTTTTTAAAAATATTGAAATTTGCAACCAGGGATCAATCTGTTTATTTGATTGAACAATTTGAGATCGTGAAAAACTTTCCGGATGATAAGTTTGCTGCCATTATGAAATTGTTGAATGATAATTTTGATGCCTTTTTCAAATATCCTGAGGCATTAATGGCTGCTGTTGGCCATATGCGAGATAGGCGTACTGTTGCATCTGGATTGTCACTGTCTAATGTGGTGTTGAAATTGGTTGGTTATCAAGAAAGCCATCCTGCTCGAACGTTGCCACAGTTAATTCAGGGGCTTGATCAGCGATATCGTGATGCTGCTGATGATGTATTAGCCTACTTAGATCAGGTGGTTGATGAAAATCCTGAATATGCAGGTGATCTTGTGTTTGATAAGGCTGCTGAAAGAGCATTCCGAGATACAGTGCCTGTTGATGAAGTGAAAGAAGCTGCGATGCGTCTTTTTTATAAGGCTGCAAATGAAAAACGCGGTGAAGTACCGCTAGTTTTTGAAAGTTTATCGATACTTTGGACGGATTCTACTCCAGAGAAAAAAGAGCAGCGTGTCGCATTGATGCGTCTTGCATTGCAAGATGCATTTTTAACGGGAGATCGGGGGGTGCCTACTGGTGCTGTGTATCAATGGACACATCCTCATAATGATCAATTCTTAGATTTGGCATTTGATCGATATACTCGAAATGCCAAAGATATTTTAGCTGAGAAGCCCAGTGCGAAGGATCGGCCGAAAGTGCGTATTTTATCTGACAAACAACAAATTGCGCTTCTAGAGCTAACAGATGAGTTGATGTCTATTAAGGCGCCTCCTCCAGCAGCTGATTCAATCGGTCATCTAGTTGCAAATTTGGGTCCTGAACCCACGCCTCATACAGCCGATAATCTTGAAGCATTGGGTAAAGATTTAACTCGATTGATGAAGGGGTATTCTAAAGCTTTGTTTAAGTCAAAAGAGCGTGAGCTTCAAATAAAAGATTTAAAAGGTGTGATTAATGCTTTTAGAAAAAAATATGGTGCTGAGGGGCTTTCGGGTCTTGATGATGAAGAGGCTGATGATATATCGATGGTAGCAACACAAGCAGCACATGCTAGAGGAGGGCTTGGTGATGCAGCAGTCACTTCCTATCAGAATATTATAGAGGTATTAAGATGGACAAGGCTTGGCGCGATGGATTCCGATCAGCTTCGAGATGACTCTGTTAGGTGGTGGCCTAAGATGAATAGAAACGGCAAAAGCCGTTTCTTAAAGACTCTAAATAAAATGGAAGATTTAGTCGTGCAACATTGGGCAAAAGATCCATCCGCTGTTAAGAGTTTTGATGCTTATCAAAAATTGAGTCGAGTGGAATTTATGGGCCTAGTAGAGCACTTGTATAAACGAGTCGATGCAGATGATACTAAAGCACAAAAGACCCGTTACTATTTGACTGATCCGGCCATGATACAAATGGCCGCATTGAAAACAGCATTGGAAAACTTCCTATATTCAACACCCAACGCAGAAAGTTTAAGCGCTGCAAATGTTGTTGCGTTGATGACTACATTGAAGGGCAGTTTAAATAAACTTCCTGCTCACTTACGAGTATTAGCTAATGAAGTAAATGAACGTATAGTGGCTTTAGCTCAGCATCTAGCAAAACAGGAAGCAGGGCCAGCGGCAGATCCAGGTGATATTTGGAGTGCTCCTGGAGGACGAAGACCGTAGGTTGGTGCGATCAGGACTATCAAATCAGGTAGGGCGGGCAATTGTAGGTTAGCGCCAAGCGAAGCGCGGCCTAACAAATCAATCTATTCTTAACATTTGCATTACAAAAGAACGGGCATGTCGGGCCTGAAAAGCGCAGCCCGACCTACAAAAATGCAGGGTGGGCAAAGCAGAGCGTGCCCACCAAACAACATATTTTTTTGGAGAATAGAAATGAGATCGATTATTGATTCAATGAGCGAACTATCAGCTGATCAGGCCATCATTAGTATGGCCCGAAGTGAAAATAATTTAAGGATAATACTGGAAACTATTCAGGCTGGGGCCCATCAAATTCAACACTATACATTAGGTGGATTTCAAGATTTCGATGCTAGCATCTCGAGATCAAAAAAGGCTCTTATTGCGGCATTAGGTGTAACAGATGTTGAGTTCGTATCTCAGGCTATTACTTCTGATCAACTTGCCGCACTTAAATTGCCTTCTGAGCTTTCTCCTGGCCTACAATTAAACTTAGATTTGCGAGGCCAAGAACAATTGAATCGGGCTAATATTAAGTGTAACTTATTAGCTAGAGAGATTGATATCAATCTTCACCCCCATCAAGCATTCCCATTATTACTGAATGCTGTAAGGGAGAATAATATAGTAGCCGTTGCGCGTGTTTTGGCTGCTATGGGTCCTGAGAGAGCTCGCCATATCTTGAACCATCGATATGCCACCAATATATGGAACTGGTTATGGGGTAGAAAACAGACACTTTTAGAAGTAGCGCTTACTAATTCTTCCAATACTTGTGCTGAGTATCTGATTTGGAAGTTTAAAAATTTAGCAGTCGTACAAAGGAATTCAATTCCCACTGCATGGCCTACACCCGCCCAAGCAGCTATGCAAAAGCGGAGCCTTTATCAACCTGTAATTCAAGATCAAGCTGATTTATTAGCTAAGGTCACAGGGTTGTTACAAAATTATCTTCGGCCTAAAGGAAAGCCTAGTGTGTTCACCAACCATCACCATAAGGCAGAAGTGGAGTTTTTAATGGCAGAACTTAAGCTGCTACAGAGCCAAACATCTGATCCGCTTAAAGCTGAAGCAATACTCCCAATTATAAATCGATATTCTGATCACAGTGTCGATCCTAATCCCCGCGGGGACTTTGTGTATACGATGCAATATGTTAGAAAAATTCTTACGGATGCTACGACTGAGCCTTCTGCT
>CAIQCE010000275.1 GCA_903870185.1 uncultured Gammaproteobacteria bacterium | reverse complement strand
CTCCGAGGTAGAAACACTTTAGCTGAGCATTTGGATATTCTTTTTATAGAAGTTGGTGATAATTTTCTTAAGGCAACTATGCCTGTCGATCATCGAACTGTTCAGCCACTCAGAATTTTAAATGGTGGGGCTAGTTGTGCACTTGTCGAAACACTTGCAAGCACGGCTGCTAATTTTTGTATGGATCAAAGTCGAGAATATTGTGTGGGATTGGATTTAAATGCGAACCACCTTCGCTCAGTAAAAGAATCGAGCTTTGTAACTGCGATTACTCAGCCCATACATTTAGGGAGGAGTACTCAAGTCTGGTCAGTCGATCTTTTTAATACAGAGTCTAAGAAAATCTGTGTCGCAAGAATGACGATGATGGTTGTTCAGCGCTGAGTTGTGGAAATGGAAAATCCTATTAAAGAACATTGCTGGGTCTATATTTTGGAATGTAGCAATGGATCTTATTATACCGGCTATACCACAGATTTACAGGCACGCTATCAAGCCCACCTTAACAACACTGCTTCATGCAAGTATACAAGGAGTTTCAAACCCGTTAAGCTTGCGCAGTCTTGGTGCCTCTTAGGCGACAAACGGCTTGCCATGCGTGTTGAAGCTTTAATTAAAACTAAAAGTCGGGGATTAAAGACAGAGCTGGTAAAGGATCCGAGTCGATTAAAAGACTGGGTTTTTGATGCCTGGGGAATTGAATTGCAACTGTTAGGAGAAGAGTGTGGCATCAAAAGTGGATGAAATTAGTATTGAGTATACCGAAGATGGGATAGTGACGGTTAAAGAATTACGTAAAGTTATTTTAACCAAAGGAGCGTGGAGTACTATATTATTTGAATATCAAGACTGGGATCGCGCAAAAGGCATTTATGGCCCTGTTAAATACAGTATTCGCCGATATCAGAAACGTGACGGTGAGTATAAACCTAAGTCTAAATTTAATATTTCGAGCCAAGATCAGGCACAACAATTGATCGATTCTCTGAATGCTTGGATTCACCCTGCAGATGCTGCTGAATAGGCAAAATCATGCCTTCTTTCTATAGGCAGGTTGAAACCCTAGGAGCGCAATTAAAGCAGCGCTCCTGGTATTTATCAGTCGCAGAATCTTGTACAGGCGGGGCACTTGCAGAGGCACTCACTTCTGTTCCCGGTAGCTCAAGCTGGTTTGACTCTGGAATTGTTTCCTATTCAGAGCATTCAAAAATGAAGCTTTTAGGGGTGCCAGTCGATCTGATCCAGCTACATGGGGCTGTTAGTTCTGAAGTCGCGATGGCGATGGCCGCTGGACTACTGACCCGAAGTCAATCTCAACTCAGTTTAAGTATTACCGGGCTTGCAGGGCCAGATGTGGGGGCAGAGCGATACCCAGTCGGTACGGTCTATTTCGGAATGACTGAAGCTCTGAAGGCTGCTGAGTTCAGATTGATGCACTTTACTGGAAATCGAGAAGAGATACGTCAGCAAGCAGTTTGTTTTGCGCTTGAATGGTTGATTGAAGAAACCAAGTTGTAGGTTGGCCCCATGCGCAGCGTGGGCCAACAAATCAACGCGCTATCTGGGGCCATCCTATTAAGTCCCTCAATTGCGCATAACTAGGTTCCCCCCAGGTTTTTTATATGGAATAATGGACAATCCTAGATTCTGCACCATATAGGACAATTTACCCACCCAAAGGAGAGCAACCGTATGAATGATAAAGCGAAGGCATTAGAAGCCGCATTAAAACAAATTGAACAGCAGTGTGGAAAAGGTGCTGTGATGCGATTGGGTGATTCGAGCGCTATTCCCGATATCGATGTAATTTCTACGGGATCGCTAGGCTTGGATATAGCTTTAGGAGTTGGTGGACTTCCAAAGGGTCGAGTGGTCGAGATCTATGGCCCAGAATCCTCTGGTAAAACGACTTTAACGTTACAAGCGATTGCAGAGTGCCAAAAGCAAGGCGGAGTCGCTGCTTTTGTCGATGCTGAGCATGCTCTAGATCCTGTTTACGCCGAAAAATTAGGCGTTAATTTGACTGATCTTCTGGTTTCACAGCCTGATACAGGTGAGCAAGCTTTAGAAATCGCCGACATGTTAGTCCGTTCAGGCGGGATTGATATCTTAGTAGTTGATTCTGTGGCTGCATTGACTCCTCGCGCAGAAATTGAAGGGGAGATGGGTGACTCTCATATGGGGCTTCAGGCAAGACTCATGTCCCAGGCTCTTCGAAAGTTAACAGCCAATATTAAGAAATCGAATACCTTGGTAATTTTTATTAACCAAATTCGAATGAAGATTGGTGTCATGTTTGGTAATCCTGAAACGACCACCGGTGGTAATGCGTTAAAGTTTTATGCTTCAGTTCGCTTAGATATACGACGTATAGGTGCCGTCAAGAAAGGTGAGGAGATTTTGGGTAATGAGACTCGTGTGAAGGTTGTTAAAAATAAAGTAGCGCCGCCATTCCGCCAGGCAGAGTTTGAAATTCTTTATGGTGAAGGTATTTCACGTGAAGGTGAATTGATTGAACTTGGGGTTCAATGCAACTTTGTCGAAAAAGCAGGTGCTTGGTATAGCTACAATGGTACTCGAATTGGGCAGGGCAAGGATAATGTCCGTATGTATTTGAAAGAACACCCTGAAATCGCTTCTGAAATTGAAGCGAAAATTAGAGCAGAGCTTTTGGATTCTAGTAAAAAGAGAGCCGCTGCTAAAGCCAGTGTTAATTTAAAAGCTGAGGAAGAGGAGCTTGCTTAAAGCTTAAAGAAATGGAAGGGCAGGAAGCTAAAATTCGCGAGGCAGCTTTATTATTATTGGCTCGTCGAGAGCATAGTCAGCAAGAGTTGCTTAAAAAATTAGAGCGAAAAGCCTTTCCTGCCGATTTAATTATATTGGAATTGAAAAAGCTCGCCGTTGAGCGCTTGCAATCTGATCAACGCTTTACTGAAGCCTATGTACATGATTGGATGCAAGCGGGATATGGTCCAAGGCAAATTGAGCAGGCTTTGCTTCAGCGAGGTGTGGAATCAAATCAAATACAACAGGCTTTAGAGTTTGGAGATGAATGTTGGGAAGATTTAATACGCTCAGTCTGGACTAAGAAATTTGGAACTAAGAAAAAAAATTCTGCAGAAACAACTCAAGACTATGGGCGCCATTATCGATTTTTAAGTTATCGGGGATTTCAGCCGCAATCAATCCAACGGTTCTTGCGGGGTGTATTTAATAATAAGGTAAATGATGAATACTAATCAGTTGCGCGCCGCTTTTTTAAATTATTTTAAGAAGAATGATCAT
>CAIQCE010000274.1 GCA_903870185.1 uncultured Gammaproteobacteria bacterium | reverse complement strand
CGCTTGGCACTAACCTACATATACGTAGGTCTGGCCACACTTCTCACTGCCACTTCGCCAATTGGATTTGTTCAAAAACTTTTTCGGCGAGCATCGCATGGGCTTTGGTAGTGGGGTGTGTAGAATCCCAGAAAAAGAATTGATCTTGTTGATTAGGTGGGCATGGAGTTCCCATATCTTTATTGTAAATCCCTTTATTCGCGTAGCAAGAAACAGACATAGGTTGTTTGAAGGATTTTTTTAGCGTTGTAATTAGGGAGTTAGTTCCGATTTTCAAGATATAGGCATCTTCTTTATCATCTTGAAATTGACTGATGATTAGTGCGAGATTGTTATTGTAATATTTTATGAGTCCGCTGATGATTTCACGTTGGTGTTCATCAGTCGTTTCAGCGACCAGTGGAGTAATCGTGATATCAGGCGCCGTTAAAACTACGAAGTGACGGATCCCCATTTCATAAAGAGTATCTATCGCTTTGGCTTGAGTATGAATCATATCTTTCACACAGCTAAAGGGCGATTGTACACAAACTGGATTTTTAAAATCATTCACACCTTCCCATATTATGGCGAGAGTGCCTCGGGGATTGCTAGGTGTTTGAGTCTGATAAAGTGAGAGTTGCTGCATCAAGGTTTGAGTGGGTGTATCAGGTAACACATTGCTTTCAAGCACAACAGAGTCACCCATTGCATAATTCATTAATGACTCGTGTGTTGCTTTGGGGTCAACCCAAGGGTTGGGGATTAGATTAAAACGAAGCGCTAGATATTCAACCCAGACAGGCCCATTAGTATAGCGTCCTTCCCAGTAGGGAGGAGAGACGGGGAGGTGATAGGATTGATGTTTGTTGCCATAATCTGAGAGGCTGTCACCGAAAACTACGATGTTTTGGGGCTGCCAGGCAGAGGCTATGGGTGTCACTGCCGATAGTATTAAGTAAGACAGCGCTTTTAGAGATTTTCTCATCCGTTCAATTCCTTGGTTTAGGCCAACGGGTGATTATAGCAATATTGATTTTGTAGTGTATAGTTTCTCGAAAATCTTGTTGGGATGTAATTTCGGTGCCTGGCACCATAAGCGTCGTCCCGCGGCTTGTCCGCGGGATCCAGGAAGCTTTAGGCAAGATGCAAAATGCATATGGTGCCTGGCACCGAAATTTAGAGTTTGGAAAATCAGATGAAAACAAAACTATTCGGCGGTGTTTTATTAATTATCGGGACTTCGGTAGGGGGTGGGATGCTGGCGCTGCCCGTTGCAACAGCCGCTGGGGGCTTTTTTCATTCGACATTATTGCTTTTAGGGGCTTGGTTTGTCATGACCTGGGGTGCCTTATTATTGGTGGAGGTGAATCTTTGGTTTCCTGAAGGAAGCAATTTGATTTCCATGGCTCGAGGGACGTTGGGAAGAGCTGGGGAATTAATTACTTGGCTTGCTTACTTATTTTTATTTTATTCTTTAATCGCAGCGTATTTAGCGGGAGGATCAGATTTACTCCACACTTTCCTGCTACGAATGCACATTGATACATCTACTTGGTTAAGTTCTTTGCTATTTATATTAGTCTTCGGAACGATGGTGTCTCAGGGCGTATCAGTCGTCGATTGGTCCAATCGATTTTTGATGAGTACAAAATTAATCGTCTATTTCTTTTTGGTTTCGTTGATTATGCCTCATATTGAATATAAACGATTGGAAGGAGGTAATTATAATTTGCTCGCGAGTGCATTGGTTGTGGTGATTACATCCTTTGGTTATGGATCAATTATTCCCACTTTGCGTTCCTATTTTAAGAGTGATGCGAAATCTTTGAAAAAAGCGATATTAATCGGCAGTTCAATTTCTTTATTGATCTATTTAATTTGGAATGCTGCGATTCAAGGTAATTTAAATGCGGAAGGCATTGGGGGGCTAGTTGGTATGGCTCACTCAGGCCATGCTGCAGGAGAATTAACAGAAGCCTTGAGCATTCAATTGCATAATCATTGGATCAGTCTGTTTGTATATGCATTCAGCTCCATTTGCGTGGTGACTTCGTTTCTAGGTGTGTCTCTAGGCTTGGTGGATTTTTTATCCGATGGACTTCGATTGAAAAAATCGACACAAAATAAGCCGTTGTTGATGTTATTGAGCTCCGGCCCACCCTTGCTCACGATTTTATTTTACCCAGGTGCTTTTATTTTGGGGTTAAATTATGCCGGAATATTCTGTATTATATTATTAATGCTAATGCCAGCATTGATGGTCTACAGAGGTCGTTACGTCAAAAAAATCGCTCATGGAATTCAGTGGCCAGGAGGCCGATTTTCAGTGTTAATAGAGCTCTTCGCAGCTCTAGTCCTTTTAATCTATGGTATTATTCAATTACTTTAAGGAGAGTCACTATGCAAAAGCTTAAGACTTTAACATTAGTAATGGGAATTCTTGCCACTTCAATGGCAGCAGCTGACACAGTCACTATTAAATTACATAAAACCGCTAAAGATGGGCATCAAGGAGAATTGGTGGGAACCATTACGGCGACTGATACTCAATATGGTTTGTTATTAACGCCTGATTTGAAGCATATGAATCCTGGTTGGCATGGATTTCATCTGCATCAAAATCCTTCTTGTGATAATGGAGGTGAAGCAGCAGGGTCTCATTTCGATCCTCGCCCTAATAAAAAACATTTGGGTCCTTATAATGATCAAGGACACCTGGGAGATTTGCCTGCGTTGTCTATTCAACGTGATGGAACCGATACACAACCGGTGAGTGCGCCGCGACTCACGGTGGCTGAAATCAAAGGACACTCCGTCATTATTCATGAAGGGGGTGATAATTATTCCGATACTCCGATGCCTTTAGGTGGTGGTGGTGCTCGAATCGTCTGTGGCGTTGTGAAATAAAAATAGGTAGCTGAGTGGATTCTAAATTAATTATTTTAGACCGTGATGGGGTGATCAATTTTGATTCGCCCCATTACATAAAATCCCCTGAAGAATGGATAGCGATTCCAGGTAGTTTGGAAGCAATTGCAAAGCTCAACCAGTTTCAGCACAAAGTGGTGATTGCGACGAATCAATCGGGATTAGGTCGTGGTTATTATAATTTAGAAACTTTAGAAAAAATTCATCAAAAAATGCAAGATCAACTTAAAGCATTAGGCGGGCACTTGGATGGCATTTATTTTTGTCCTCACTTACCGAGTGATGGCTGTGATTGCAGAAAACCTAAGCCTGGTATGTTGCTCAAAATTGCTGAAGATTTTAAATGGGATATTAAAAAGGCGATATTTATTGGTGATAGTGAAAGAGATTTAGAAGCAGCTGAAGCAGCACAATGCATGGGAATTTATATTGATCCTGAAGAAATCGGGCTGAGTGGATATTCAGTGCCTGTTTTCAAAAACTTAGAATCAGCTATTGCCAGACTATCTATCGTCTAGTTTGGCCCGCGCTGCGCTTGGGACCAACCTACATTATTATTTTACGCAGTCATTACTAATGAAAGGTGTGATATGAGATTAGATGGATTATTTGACTTATTTCAACTTTGTTATAAAGCGGCGGTACAGGTGGATCTTCCAGGTTGCAGAGATGTTGCTGTACCTCCACCTGCATCTCAAATAAGAGGGGTGATTGAAACTGTAACTACAACAGCAGTTGCAATTGCAACAGAAAGTGATGAGTTATCTACTGCGCCTGCTGCTGTTCCTGCGGGATCAAAAGAAGCCCCGGCTTTAGCTGTGCTGCTCTGTCGCTTTAACAGTAGTAACAGCAGTTATTCAGCTCGATCTCTGAATCCAACTAATCTATCTTTGGATTCAGATAAAGGCTCGTTCGAACGTAGACTTAATTTTTTCAGGACCGCAAGTCCTGCTGAGCCACCTTCAGATGCTGCAGCAAATCCAGAAGTAGCTGTGCCTGATGCTGAAAATGGCAAACCCTCAATCCTACCAGTTGGTTGAGCTATTTTTTTCTAATCTCAGAGCATTTAAGAAAACATTAATATTCGGGAGTTACTTTACTCAGCCTTAATGAGTGAAGATGTGACATGAGAATATTTGCTTTTCTAAATAGTTGTCTTAATCATGCTTCAGTGGCTGCAGAGCTTCCGGGTGAGGAAGTTGTTGCTGTGCCTACAAAAGTATTTCCTAGGCGTGGTGAAGCAGCAATAAGAGAGCGTGGGTTGTCTTCTGTTCATGTAAGTTCAACAGGAGCGATATCATTAGATGTGGCGCCTCCAGCAGTGGCTTCTAAATCGACAGTTGCACGCAAAGTTAATTTAGTACATCCTGCATCAGTTTTTCCCCGTGAAAGCACTGATTCCACTGATTCATTAAATTCTTCCCCAGATTTGTTAGAACGAAGACGTTTGGAAGATATTCATTTTTTACCAGCAAGTTCTGTGGAACCAGATTCAGCGGAGATCCTATCTGTTAGACAACTTGCAACCACTCAATCAGTCGAACCTGTGGCAGCACCTGTTCCGGTCGATGTTGTTTTGAAAATAGCTAAATCACAAGCAAATTTAGAAATGTTGAAGCTTTTACGTCTGCTTCGTCGATTTGGGAATTTAGTTTTTTGTGCTGATAAGGTTTATGGAAAATTTGATTCAGAGGATGAGGCGGTGATAATTGAGGGGTTTTCAGTACTTTTTGCTAGCTCTCGAGATAGGTATTATAAAATCACTCGTTTTCAAAAGCTTCATCAGGGTTTTCAAATCAGTTGTCTAGTGGGGAAAAGGGATGATAAGGGCGATATTAAGTATGAGGATGTTGAGCAGATCATTTATTTCATCTCGAGCACAGATGGGCTTGTTATAGAAACTGAAAGAAAAGTTCTTGAGATAGCTAATGAAAAATTGTCAGAGTTAAATTTACCTGTTTCAAAAATAAATCCAGAAACACTTATTTCGATAGGACTTAATTGTATTTTGCAACGTTTAAGAGCAGAGCAGAGTCTACATCGGGTTCGGCATAATCGAGTTGCCAAATTCTATTCTGAAGCTCATAAAGGTCATGGGCTCTCATTGTATTCGAATGCTCGACCAGAAACAGCTAAAACTAAAGATTGTCTAAGACCGGCGAGCATCGATGTTCCTGCGCGCCTGATATTAGTTGAAGAAGGTAAATGCGAGCTCTATTTGTTAGGGGCGCCATCTGTTATTAAACCAATTGCATGCGGAAAAATCTTAAATAGTAGTATACGAAAAATTTGTTATTTAAATAGAACTTCTTCCCTTAAGATCCATGATATTGATCCTTTGGAGGAATCCCTTGTCGGTGCCGAGTTTGCTGGTTATGAAGTGGTGGTGAGCATAGGTGAAATTAATGCAGAGGGTCACAAGACTTATGAGACAAAAATAGAAAATTATTATTGCCTCTATCAATCAGATGAATTGAAAGTAATCGTTGATTCAAAAGCTGTGTTGGCGAGAGGGGCTTTATTAATGAAAGAACGCAAATTGCGTTTTTCCTCACATGAAAGGAAGGGGGCGCCTGCTCAAGATGATTGGAAGGAGAGGTGTCTATTGCAATTGGGGGTTAAGGCACTGATATCTGAATTGAAAAGTGCCGATTTGAAGAAAAAGACTTCTCAAGGGTCAATGAAATTCGCTGCGCCAGAAGTTTCAGCTGCAGTTTCCGGGTGTTCAATGTAAATGTCGTCAAAGCTGATTAACTATTAGGTGATATTATGAGATTTAGATTATTTTGTTGTGGGCCAGCCTCGGTTCGTGTTGCTCCTGATTTGCCTCTTTCTCCATCCAGAGAAAGTTCAGAACAACGCGTGACTATAGCAGCACCAATCTCAGTAGGAGCTATTCTAGCAGAGGCTGAAGTGGCGGGGGGTTCTGAGAATAATGGTGGAGTATCGGAGCGGGAGCTTGCCGCCGCAGCGCCATCACCGGCTTCAGAAGCCTCTCATGCTACTAGTGCACGTTCTTTACCTCCTTTAAGAGTAACTTTGCCCGTTGGTAATGTTGTTGCATCTGCAGCGGCTGCTGTGGATGGTGCATCAAGTGAAACAGTTCATCCAGGTTTATCGACAACATTGACGCACCCAATTCAACCAGGAGCTTCAGCTGTAACATCAGTGGTCACTACAGTTGTAGATGCAATACCCGCGCATGCAGGGGCTGGTGTAGCAGCGGCTCAACCTGATAATTTAGCAACTAGAGTGCTGGATAAGTCTATTCGATTAATCGATCTTTTAAACGATGACCCTAGAAATGCAATAACCTTAAGTGAGGAGGAGTATAGATTGACTGAGGCCGAAGGTTGTGAAGTAGCGAGCGCTATTAGGATAATTGTCAATAATAATAAAAAAGATGATTTTAATGTAAACCACGTAAAGGTTATTGGACTTGATATCTATGATATGGCTTCTATCAGAGAGAGCAGCTCTTTTTGTGTGATGGGGTTTAATATTGAATGTCAATTAGGGGTGCGTAGAGAAGATGGGAATGTTGCTTATGAAGGTGTTGCGCCGCGTCTTTATTATGGTTTTGAATTTCCACGAGGATTGACCGTGTTTAATCAAATCCATGCATTGAAATTTGCGGAAGAAGAATTAACGCGAATGAATGAATCTTCCGAAGGCTTGAGTTTTTTGGAAAAGCTCAGCATAGGCCTTCATGCTATTTTGGCAGCGCATGAAGAGGAGTATCGTAAAGAAGAAAGAGCAGTCACGACAGCACGAGCTAAGGCAGAGGCAATAGCAAGGGCAGAAGTCCTGGCTGCAGCGTCCTCATTCCATGGAGAGGCTGCGCCCTCTCCATGGAATGAGGGTGCAGGAAGTGAATCATCTTTTTCGCGACCAGATTCAGTTGGTGGTGAAGGAGTTGCTGGAGAACATGAAGGTTCAATTTCAGATCAAGCTTCAGTTCGATCTTACAGGACGCCTGGCCGTAAATGCTTCTAACTGGGCCTCCGTCTGGGGGCCTCTTAAGACTTTAAATAAATGACCCATCGGTGTGAACACGAAGGTGATCGGTAACACACTTAAATCATGTTTTTCAATTTCTAAAT
>CAIQCE010000273.1 GCA_903870185.1 uncultured Gammaproteobacteria bacterium | reverse complement strand
TTTTAGAATAGAGATAGGGAGAGGCGACAAACATTGGCACCTAGGCTCAGCCTAGGACAGAGAACAACTTAATATTAGAGGGCGCCTTTAGCGAACCGAATGGATATATATACACTTTCCTCTATCATTCTCAGCTCAGCTCTATTGATCGGGTATCTAAGCCATCGATTTATACGCCTGCAAACCACGATTGCGATTATGACTTCGGCCATTTTGATCTCCATGATCTTAATGGTCTTAAAGCATTTTGAAATCACCAGCATCCCTCAAGAAACTATTAACCTTTTGAATCGAACCGATTTTAGTGGATTACTGCTGAATGGAATGTTGAGCTTCCTGCTGTTCGCTGGGGCTTTATCGATGGATATCACCACACTGAAAAATAACCGATGGGAAATTTTCACCCTCTCATCCATCAGTACCGTTATCTCGACATTTATGATCGGTTATATCAGCTACTATATGCTCGGTTGGTTAAATGTGCATTTAACCTTCATTGAATGTTTATTGTTTGGTGCCTTGATATCCCCCACAGATCCTATCGCCATTCTAGCGACTTTCAAAAAGACTAAAGCCCCTAAGCAACTGCAAGTCTGTGTCGCTGGAGAGTCTCTATTTAATGACGGAGTCGGGATCGTACTTTTCGTTACCTGTTCTTCCTTGGCCTTTAATAACGATCACCCAACCTTCTCACAAATCAGCACCTTGTTCTTGCAACAGGCGGTGGGTGGAATTGGATTTGGTATCCTATTAGGTATCGTGGCTCGCTGGTTAATCAAGTACAGCGATGAACGTCGATTAGCGATCTTCGCTACCCTTGCCTGTGTTTCAGGCGGTTACAGCCTAGCAACGTATCTGAATATCTCGGGCCCGCTAGCAATGGTAGTCGCAGGCTTGATGGTGAGCCATTACATTCATACACCTGAGATTGCTCCTAGAATTCGAGAAGCCTTGGAATTGATTTGGGAAGTCGTCGATGAACTCATGAATGCAATTTTATTCCTATTGCTGGGACTCGAGCTCTTGATTATCGATACGACTGTGGTTTTTGTCAGTGCCATTGCAGCCACTATTGTCTTGGTCTTGGTGATTCGCTGGGTCAGTGTCGCGGCGCCTCTTTATTTCTTCAAACGCAAGAAGAAAGAATACAGCCCTTATTTGATCAGTACTTTGGTATGGGGTGGGATCCGCGGGGGTGTGGCGGTTGCCTTGGCCTTGTCATTGCCGATGGGGAATGCGAGAACAATTATCTTGGGATTGACCTATGGGGTCGTAGCCTTTGGTATTATCGTGCAGGGCATCAGTATCACTCCGCTTGTTAAGATGGCGAATAAACAACTGAAGAATGCTGAAGGATAATCGGAATATTGCTATATGCTATATAATGTGTAGGTTAGCGCCAAGCGTAGCGCGGCCTAACAAATCAACATATTCTTTTAATCTTAGCATTACAAAAGAACAGGATTGTTGGGCTCGCCCTGCACCCAGTACATCAGTTAATTTAGCCAAGTGCCAATGCAGGGCTTAGCACCGACAATTTGATAACCTTTGTCCCACACCTCAAACTTTTACCTTTCTTTAGACTGGTCCATACATACGAGCAGCCATACCAGGGTTCTTAACAGCCAAGCCACCAAGCTGTTCTATCTCATCCATTGCATTTCTAATAGCTTTAACATAGCCAGAGTTATCCGGATTGACTACTTTGGATCTCTTTGCCTTTTTATCTAGAGTACGCCAACGTTGATCATTATCTTTCTTCTTCTGATTGAATAACTCAGCTATGCCAGCAACTAGCTCAGGGGAACGGCTTGTAGGAACAAAAAGCTTATGCTGCTCTGCTAAAATATAATCAATCTGAGGTATAGATTCCGCCGCTCTAATAACCGCCATCACTTCACACACTCGTGCCTCATGATGGTGACCACACCATGAAACCTTAATGCGACTTGAGTAATGTTTTAATGCAGACAGAGCGGCATTTTTGACTTGTTTTAATGTAGGCCCTGTATTAGCACCTCCACCTGTTCCTGAAGCAGGAACATGGGTTCGAGAAGCTGAAGAAACTAATGCCAGTTTCACCGCAGTCGCTCGCGCAATGGCTCGAGTGAGTTGTGCTTTTCTTATTTCCTGATTATCCCGCCCTTCAAATTTTGGAGTTAATTCACCATATAAGTCCCTCTTCCTTGCATTTGATGCCTCATCCCATTTCCCAGACAACCCTATAAACTCAATATACTTTGGATCTGCATTAATATCTCTATTTCTAGCTTCTGCTTCCGCCGAAGCCACTCTCAGCTGCTCGGTTAAACTAGGAATTGTAGAAGGATCAGAACCTAGCGCCACATTGGCAGCTAAGTGGCCCTTAGGGTCTTCCCAATCACGAAATTCCATTTCTAAGAAATGATGTGCCAGGTCATCATCGCCAGGGCAAAAAAGACGCCCACCTGGCTTCCTTCGAAGAAGCTCAGCTAATTCTGCCAATTTTGATTGCAATACTTCTATTTTAACTTCGGGAGTTTTTAATAACGCATTAAACTCCATTATTTTTCGTGCTAACTGACAGTTGAAATATATTTCATCTAATTGATCATCATGAATAGCAGAAAAACCAATTGTAGATCGCTGAGGAAGTCCAGCATCGGCACATCTAAAACCATGAAAAATAATATCGATGCCTTTATCTGTACGCTCCTCTTCCCCTTCTTTACACTGCAAAACAGATTGGCTAGCAGGCGGCACTTCCAAATAATAAAACGGATCAGTGGCTGTTGGATCAACGAACGTAAAACCCATGTCTCCAAGAACCTCTTTTGCCCTTTCGCTGGGAGCATTGTTGGAATACATAATTTTATTAAGTGGCATATTGATATCCTCTGGTTTTTGTACTTATAGGTTGGTGCCAAGCGTAGCGCGGCCCAACAAATCAATAGCCTATACTGCCAAAAGATTCTTAAGGGAATCTATATGAATGTTTCTGTGGGTGTTTCCTCAAAAGACGCTTACTGTTCGATCTGCAAACAGAACCTTGTTAAAGATGGTCTCTGTGAACACGAACGTGGTAAGATCTATGATGGATATATGGCCG
>CAIQCE010000272.1 GCA_903870185.1 uncultured Gammaproteobacteria bacterium | reverse complement strand
AGATTATTAACACGGATGGGTGACTCACTTGAGAGTTCAAAATCAATCAGAAAATATGTCAATAAATTAAAGGTCCAATTTGATAATCGTGAGAATTATCTCGTGAGGCAAACCCTAGGGCGACGATTACTGAATAGTGCTACAGATGGATTCTGGCGTACCTTACTCGCAGTTCCAATGACAGAACCAAAGAAAAGATCATTCGAGCTTATGAGGAAGAAATTCCACCGCCAAGGTGAATTTTTAACTTTTCCTACTGCTGCTTTAATAGAGTTAGGAGAAGAGTATTTGCCCATGGTTGAACATTATCAGCTGCAATTAAGACAATTTAAAAATGATCTTCATGAGCGTTACCGAAATCGGGATGATAAACCCTCTCTTTTAACCAGAATTGTGAACTATTTAAGAGGAAAAAAGCCAGCCTCTCCTATAAGTGATGCTCTTTATGCCAATGCGTTAAAGTACTTAGCCAACGTGGAAAGTTTATTGAATCAATTTCGTAAAAATCTTTGTTACGCTATTTTTTATCGACTTGAAACAGCGAGTGAGCATGGATTGGATTTGTGTTATGAGGACACATTAAAATCTGATATTGAATCCCTCAATGTATCCTTGGTCGAGATGGGTCAGCAAACCCTACCGGTGCCGCTAGACACCTGGCAACTTGAAGATGTGAATCAATTATTTCGGATGCAACGTATTCTTGAAAACCGAGATGATGCTCATTTTAAGGTATTGGTACAATCTTTAGGTTGGGTTCAAATTTATCAGAAGCATGGTTTCGTAAAATTACCACGTCATGATGTGAATGCTAAAGCTGTTTTAACTTCATTGGCTCATTTTATTCCTAGTAAAAAACCTTGGTTGCAATGGCTATTTGGTATTAAAAGTTACGCTTATGTATTTCCACGGAAATTTGAAGCCATATTGGCACACCTAAAATCATTGATGGATTTCAATACAGAGAAATTGGATAAAAGAAGGCCGGCTCATTATTCTGATTTAACAGAAGATTCTCGATTAAAAGATTTACGGACATTAGAGCAATTATTCAATCAAACTTTGATTGTCATTCAACGAGAAATGCCTAGTCGCAGTGTTTTGCGTTGGTTTCAAATCTCTAAAATCAACTTATTATTAGGACTTAGAGGGGCTATTATGGCCGCTCGAATTGTAGTAGCTGAGCTAAAAGCTCGTATCCTATTGGAGCATGTGGAATGTCTTAGAACATTGAATTTATTTCCTGACCTTGAAGAAAATGGTAGGCCTGGAGGTGAGTTAACACCACGTGAACGTTACCACTCTGATCTTCTTAAAGCTCAGATTTTGGCTCTCTATCATGAAATCAAAGCCGTGTATGATGCAGATACTGGAGAAGGGGCGGACATCAGGAAAGAACAATTTAAATCCAGTATGGGGCCTTTATTTGCCTTTTATCGGACTGATTTTCCTGACGTACTGACCCAGCATGAAGAAGTAGCTGTCGTTACTGAGTATAGGGCCGCTGTGTTGGCAAAACCCACGGATCATTCGACTGAAACAATTGAAGCAATTTCAAAATACTCTATTGAGAATCTGCTGAAGCTTGAAAATGACGATTTAAGAGCAAAAGTAGAAAGTTTTGCTGCTCAGTGTAAAAAATTAAATATTGAAGCGGGGCCTGCGCAAAGAACAAAATCCAGAAGCTGTATTTATCAATTCATTTTGAATTACTTAGATTATTTAGAGCCCATTCTAAAGCAAGAAGCTGTACTTATCAGCTCAGCTGATTCCGACAAATTAGCCATCGTTGAATATTTTTCTGAACTATTAGAAGGAAGTAGGGGTTTAAGAACCGCTGATTTTCGAGAAATTGCTGCCGAACGCAAAAAGCCATGGACAGAAGAGCATCGTGAATATGTTTTAATGCTTATCGGTAGTGCTCGAGACGCAATTAAAGCTGTATTAGATCCATCCTCCTATCAATCCCAAGCTGAAGCTTTTCCTGAACGAGTATACGCTCAATCCAGTGAAGCGGGATTAACCTTGTTTGCTGGACCGGGAGCGCCTGCACCAAGAGGTAGTATTCAGCGACAAGCTCACTTTCCTTTAACTCGTTAAAAATAGGTATAATTATGACAATTCTCTCAGAATTAACAGATGAAATTAATAGTGTCATTCGGACACATAAGGTGATGTACAATTCAGATGCGAAGCGCTCTCCTACCGTTAGGGCTTTTCTTAAGAACCTAAATCTTGATATGCGTGAACACAGGCGTGCAGAAAAATTGGCCCTTAGACTTCAAGAGCGATTAAGGAAAGAATTACCCACGGGTTTCATGGGTAGGATATT
>CAIQCE010000271.1 GCA_903870185.1 uncultured Gammaproteobacteria bacterium | reverse complement strand
TAAATCCTGAAACACGATATTCTTTGCTTTCATAGCTGATTACTCCTTTTGGTAGAGGAGGAGAATCTTAATCGATTCTCCGTTAGTAATCAGCTATGTTCTTATTTTTCTTGAGAATTTTTCCCGGACACTAGTGAAGCGAAGCGCGGGCTAACAAAAACAACATATTCTTTTACCGTCAGGCATTCTAAAAGAACGGGGATGTCGGGCTCGCCCTGCGTCAAGTTTTTCAAGAGTTTAAGCTCAGTGCTATTGCAGGGCTTAGCACCGACCTACATACCAGATAGTCCTAATGATGCCGCGCTATGGCACGCACAACTCCATAATGCTATCCTGTTAACTCGGAAACGGAGAGGTAGTGAAGGGAGATGTAGGGCATGAAGAAATCTGTCAGTGATAAAATCATCGAAATGCTTCAGGAGTGGGGGGTTCGTCGAATCTATGGGATTCCCGGGAATACCATTGAGCCGTTAATGGAATCTCTTCGCAAGCAAACTCAAATTCAATTTATACTCGTGCGTAATGAAGCTGTTGCAGCTTTTGCAGCCAGTACGGAAGCTAAACTCAGTGGAAATTTAGCGGTTTGCGTCGCAAGTCATGGTCCTGGAGCTGTAAATCTTTTAAATGGACTTTATGATGCCGCGATGGATGGAGCTTCCGTTTTAGCGATCACGGGTCAAGTGGAAACGGCGATGTTAGGCACCAATATGGTGCAAGAAGTGAATCAAACGGCTTTATTTAGTGATGTTTGTTGTTATGTTCAGCAATTAGTAAATCCCGAGCAAACAGTTCAAATTTTTTCGAGAGCTTATCGTTCTGCATTGATGAAAAGAGGGGTGGCTCAAATCAGTGTTTCGACTGATATTTTAGTCGCCCCTTTGCCGGACTCTCCTTTCAATAGCGCGGCGCCGATTTCTATCGGTTTCAAATCAGCAGATGAAATGAGTATCGACAAGACGCTGGAATTAATCAACCATTGCCAAAAACCGTGCATACTTTATGGAATCGGAGTTTCAAAAGGGATTGTTGAATTAGAAAAATTGTCAGAGGCACTCAATGCTCCTTTAGTTTACACCACTCGTGCTAAAGATTTGTTAGTTAGTGATCACCCTCGGTTGATGGGTGGAGTAGGTTTTTTAGGTAATCGTGCGGCTAACTATGCGGTTCATAATTGTGATTTGCTATTGGTCTTAGGTTCCTCATTTGCGTTCACTGAATATTATCCTAAGACAGCCCAAATTATTCAGATTGATAATCAGCTAGAACGTATCGGCTTGCATGCTCCGATTACGATGGGGATTGCAGCGGATGCTCAATTAGCTTTGCAGCAGTTGCTTGCTAAGATTTTACCACGAAGCGGTAATGATTATCTTCAAGCGTGTCAGGAGCATCAAAAAACGGATCAAAAAGTGTATGAATTACAAACCCGACTCGCTATTGCTAAGCATCGAATTCATCCAGTCACTTTGTTTGAAAGTATTAATCGATATGTTCCAGAAGGGGCTATTTTTTCAGTGGAAGTCGGGGAGTCCATTATTTGGGCCAATAATTTTTTA
>CAIQCE010000270.1 GCA_903870185.1 uncultured Gammaproteobacteria bacterium | reverse complement strand
TGTAGGTTAGTGCCAAGCGAAGCGCGGCCTAACAAAACAACATATTCTTTTATCTTGGCATTACAAAGGAACGGGATTGTTAGGCCGCGCTTCGCTTGGCACTAACCTACACATTAGACAGTTCTGACAAACATCGACTACAAAAACTCCCCCACCTTCAACACCGAACCATGAGCATTAATAAAATCGGCCGCCGACTGAACACGCTTCCCAGGCAACTGAAGCTCAGTAATCAAAAGCCGCCCCACACCACAAGAAATCTCCAAACCCTGTTTACTAAGATTCACAATCTGACCTGGCTCAAAACCTTCCAGCATTTCCAAGGCACGTGCATTCCAAATCTTAAGTGGCTCATTTCTGAAAGGGGTTGTTGCAACCGGCCAAGGATTCAAAGCCCTCACTTTCAACTCTAATTTTTCGGCTGAAAGCTTCCAATCTAATTCAGCCTCTTGCTTGCTGATCTTCGTCGCATAAGTTGCCTTCATTGAATCTTGAGATTCAGCCACAGATTGGCCTTTCTCAATACGATCCAAAGCTTCTAATAAGGCCTCCCCTCCTAAATCTGCCAAATTCTTAAATAAAATCGCACTAGTATCCGCCGGCCCGATAAGACATTCCCTCTTCCATAACATCACACCCGTATCTAATCCTGCATCCATCTGCATTATCGTGATGCCAGTTTCTTGATCACCCGCCTCAATCGCTCGTTGAATAGGTGCTGCTCCACGCCACCGAGGCAGCAGAGAAGCATGAACATTGATACAGCCTAGACGAGGAATCTTTAATACCGCTTCCGGTAAGATCAAACCATAAGCAGCCACTACCATTAGATCAGGGACCATAGCCTTCAATTGATCTTGAACCGATTCATTTTTCATAGACTGTGGCTGATAAACACTCAAACCTCGCTCCAACGCCACGACTTTCACGGCACTCGGCTTTAATTCTCGACCTCTACCTGATGGCCGATCAGGCTGAGTGAAGACTGAAATCACCTCATGATGAGAATCCAATAAAGCTTCTAAGCTTCTTGCAGCAAATTCTGGAGTTCCCGCGAAAATTATTTTTAAAGACATCTAATCTATCCTCGATAAAAAAACAGTTTAGCAAAAACTTGGATTAGAAACGATGGCTATGATAGCCTAGGGGAAATGAGAAAACCTATTAGAGAGGAAACGCTAGTGACGGCCCAAAGCACCCCACGTGAAGTCTTTATGCAATTGCTTTCTATTATTACCTTGTATTTTAGCGTTGCTAGCACCATATGCCTCTTATTTCAATATCTCAATCTCACCTTCAACAACGAAAATAATCCCTTTTTCTTCAACCCTACTGGCATTATTCGTTATAATTTAGCACTACTGATTGTTAATTTTCCCGTTTATCTTTGGACGATTGTGAAATTCCGAACCTGGTGCAATCTAACACCCGAGCTTAACGCCATTCGCATTCGATCATGGATGATTTATTTAACCTTGTTTTTAGCGACACTGACTATGTTAATCGACCTCAGCGTGTTAATTTTTAATTTCCTCAATGGAGACCTTGGCACAAAATTTCTTTTAAAAGTTTTATCTTTATTTTTAGTCTGCTCCTTGGTTTTTTATTATTACTTGAAAGATTTAAAATCAGGATGGTCTTCCAAAAACTGTCGTTTCTTAGGAGCTGGAGTTTCTATAGTGATCGCCTTGATCATCGGTTATGGTTATCACGTCGCTAGTGTTAGCTTTAAATCAACGGATAGCGTTCCACCTAAAGCCATACAAAATAATCAGGCTATTTAGAAAATTGTTAAATAAAAACTTCGAGGGCTATCTATGAAAAAAATAGCCATCTTTAGCGCACACAATTTTGAAAAGCCCTACCTTGAATCAGCCATTCAAAATACTCCGCTTAAATTAAGTTATTTTGATACTCGACTTAATTCAGATTCAGTCACCTTGGCAAAGGGCTTTAGTATCATTAGTTGCTTTGTAACTGATCATTTAGATCATTCCGTTCTGAAGATGCTAAAAGAGGGAGGAACAAAGTTAATTGCCTTACGTTCAGCAGGCTTTAATCATGTGGATATTAAAGCAGCAGATCAGCTCGGCTTGGTTGTACTCAGGGTGCCCGAATATTCACCTTATGCCGTAGCCGAATTTGCAGTGGGCTTAATACTCAGCTTAAATCGAAAAATTCATAAAGCCTTTTTGCGCACAACTGAGCATAATTTTTTATTAGACGGCCTATTAGGGTTCGATTTAAACGGAAGAACAGTAGGTGTGATTGGAACAGGAAAAATCGGCAGCATCTTTTGCAAAATCATGCTGGGATTTGGGTGCAAATTATTGGCCTTCGATCCCGCTCCCAATGAAGTCTGCCAATCCATTGGAGTCGAATACACTAATTTAAAAAGACTTTATAATGAATCCGATATTATTAGCCTTCACTGCCCACTGAATGAAAATTCCCATCACCTCATTAACGCAGACTCGATAGAACAAATGAGAAATAATGTTATGCTAATTAATACCGGAAGAGGAGGCCTTATTGACACCAAAGCCATTATTGATGGATTGAAATCCAGGAAAATTGGATATTTGGGCTTAGATGTATATGAAGAAGAGGAAAATTTATTTTTTCAAGACCTATCATCTAATATCATTCAAGATGACAATTTTCTTCGATTACTGACTTTTCCCAATGTAATCATAACAGGGCACCAAGCATTCTTTACCGATGAAGCCCTCAAGAATATTGCACAAACTACCGTTGCCAATATAGTTTGTTTTCTAAAAGGGAAAGAGTGTGCAACAAAGATTTCTTCTCAATGAAATTAAACACCCGCAAAAAAAGAATTTAGAACAATTTCAACATAACCCAATAAAAAAATTACGTCAACTATAAAATTGACACCATCCTTATTTTTAGGTAGGTTGAAGTAGTAACTTCTGTTTTTTTATTCCCTTGAAACAATCAAAATATATTCTTATTTACAATCACCGGGAGAGAAGACGATGCCAGCTCACTCCAACGCCCCAAAATTTAAAGCCGCAATTTTCGACATGGACGGTGTCATCACTGATACAGCCGAGTTGCACTTTTTAAGCTGGAAAGAAATATTCGATGAATTCTTGAAAAAAAATCCTGATATTATCGAATTTGAACCCTTTTCTAAAAACGATTATCTGAAATATGTCGATGGCATCATGCGAGATGATGGCATAAAAACATTTTTGAAATCACGTAATTTATGGCCTCTTGATAAATCCGATCAAATAAAACTGATCAAATTAATAGGAGATGAAAAAGACCATTATTTTTTAAAAAAGATTGAAGAACAAGGGGCGAAAATATTTCTATCTTCAATAAATTTAGTGCATCTTTTACACCGACTAGGCAAAAAAGTTGCCGTTATTTCTTCCAGCCGATACTGCAAAGACATTTTAAAAAAAGCCGATGTGTATAAATTATTTGATGCGATCGTAGATGGAAAAATTTTAGGTGAAAAACACATTCCAGGAAAACCCCACCCCGGAATCTTTCTCGAGGCAGCTAAAATTTTAGATTCCCCTCCTGAAAGTTGCTTAATGGTCGAGGATGCCCTTTCAGGCGTCCAGGCTGGGAAAAGAGGTGGTTTTGGCTTGGTAATAGGCATTGATAGAAATCATATAGGAGAAAAAATCTACAAAGAAAATGGAGCTGATATTGTCGTCAATGATCTATCGGATTTAAATTTAGATGAAATAGCCAAATGGCTTGATGTTGATACTTGATCATTATTAATCTTGAGACAAAACGCCATGCCAATTCCTATTTATAATGATTTCGGAATATTAGAAAAATCCCTGATTAATAAACTTATTCAGAAAGACCTAGCTATTTTCTTGGACTACGATGGAACCCTTACCCCAATAGTCGAACATCCAGATCTCGCCTATCTTTCTACAAAAATGAGAAGTTGTTTGAGAAGATTATCTCAACTCTACCCACTGGCTGTAATTAGCGGGAGAGGCCTTAAGGACCTAAAATCGAAAGTTAAATTGTCATCGATCTATTATGCTGGAAATCATGGACTTGAGCTTTCTGGTCCTTCTATCCAATTCAACATAGGAGAATCTTACCGAAATGAAATATCGAAAGCAGGCATCTCACTGAATGAATCTCTAAATGAAATCCCAGGAATCTATATCGAGGATAAACAATTTTCTTTATCGATACATTATAGAAATGTAGAACCTAGTTTAATTCCAATTATAGGTGAAAAGACCCACCTGGAAATTAAAAATAATCCCAAACTAAAATCACGAAAAGGAAAGAAAGTGATTGAAATATTTCCCAACATTCACTGGAATAAGGGGTCAGCAGTTCTCTGGTTTTTAGACTATTTCAACTTAAAAAAGCCCAATCCTTTTCCTATCTATATAGGAGATGATATTACGGATGAAGATGCTTTTTTAGCTATCAAGGACAAGGGGATAGGGATACTGGTAAATCCCTATGACAAACCAACGCAAGCCACCTATTCTTTAAATGACAGCGACGAAGTTTACTTATTTCTTAATTCTATCTTGGAGCTCAAGCATCCATGAACCCTTGGATTATTAAATTTTATAATAGCTCCACACACAAAATTGGAGTCCGTGAAACCCTATGCACACTGGGCAATGGATATTTGGCCATTCGTGGCGCTACGGAAGAAGCAAAAATTGATGGCCTTCCTAATTATCCCGGCACATATATGGCCGGAGTTTATAATCCATTGGAAAGCTTTATTGATAAGCACAAAATTCAACATGAAGACTTAGTGAACTGCCCCAATTCTTTAATGATTAACTGCCATCCTACTGGCCTCAAAAATGGATTTCTTAAATCTAAAAATACCACCCACTTTCAGCTCGATCTTTATACAGGATGTGTTGAAAGGAAAACTCTATTTTGCGATTCAAAGGGATTAAAAACTTTAATTAAATCCAAGCGCATTGTCAGCATGAATAACCCTCATTTGGCTGCTGTTAAATTCACACTTAAACCTTTGAATTGGTCGGGAGAATTCACTCTCATATCAGGCATTGACGGCAATATAAAAAACACTGGAGTTCCTCGCTATCAAGAACTCAATAATCAACATTTGGTTTTAATAGAGCGAAAATTTTTTCCGGATAATCTTTTATATTTATCCTCAAAAACTAGCCACTCTGATATACAAATTTACATTGCTATCAAACACTCCATTTTTCTTAATAAAAAACCCATCAGCCCTCCCATTCAAAAATCACGCCCTAATAAATCTATCGCATATCGTTATCAAGTTTCAGTTAAAAAAGGACAAACATTAAGCCTTGAAAAAATCATCTCTGCTTACAACTCCAAGGATTTTGCTGTCAAATGCCCGAGAAATTCAGCGATCGATTCAGCTATAAATTCTGAAAGTTTTACTAAGCTATATATAAAACATAAAAAATCTTGGGCTGATTTATGGAATCAATCTGAGCTTATATCTAATAACTCAGACCACAATGAACTGAGAATCTTAAGATTACATTTTTTTCATTTATTACAAACAGTCTCTCCTCATAGTATTGGACTTGATTACGGAACTCCTGCTCGAGGGCTCCATGGAGAGGCCTATAGAGGGCATGTTTTTTGGGATGAAATTTTTATCCTCCCTTACTTAACACTTAAATTCCCCGAAATAACTCGATCTCTATTGCTTTACCGATACAGGCGTTTAAATAAAGCACGTGAATTAGCTCATAACTCTGGCTTCAAAGGTGCCATGTATCCCTGGCAAAGTGCCAGCAATGGAAATGAAGTCAGCCAAGCTTGGCACCTTAATCCCAATACAAAAGCTTGGGACCAGGATCACAGCTATCTACAACGCCATGTGAATTGCGCGATTGCTTATAATATCTGGCATTACTATCAAACCACCTCTGATCGTGCTTTCTTAGTATCATACGGCGCTATCATGTTAATTGAAATTACTCGATTCTTAGTTAGTTTATGTTTATTTAATAAAAACATGGGTCTTTATGAAATTAAAAATGTGATGGGTCCTGATGAATATCATGAAAAATATCCCAGCGGAAATAAAATGGGCGTCCACAATAACGCTTACACTAATATAATGACAGCCTGGGTTATTACTAAAACTTTGGAAATGGTTGGGCTTTTATCCAACTCAGAGCTGGCTTCTTTTAATTTATCTAAAACTGAAATTTCAAAATGGAAAGTGATTATTCGAAAAATATTTATTCCTTTTCACGACGGCGTTATTAGTCAATTTCAAGATTATGAGTTACTCAAAGAACTAGACTGGGAAAAATACAGAAGGAAATATGGAAATATCGAACGATTAGATAGAATATTAAAATCTGAAAACGACAGCACTGATAATTACAAGGTTTCAAAACAAGCTGATGTGGTGATGCTTTTTTACCTTGTTCCAAAACTCGAATTAAAAAAACTATTTAAGCATTTAGGAATTAATCTCACCGATCAGCTTATCAGGAATACCATTTACTATTATCTAGAGCGCTGCTCACATGGCTCAACCCTAAGTAAAATGGTTTATTCGGCTGCTCTTAGGGGATTTGATCCCAAGAAAGCTGATTCATTACATTCAGAAGCATTACTGGCAGATTATGCCGATACTCAGCAAGGCACCACTCGAGAAGGCATTCATTTAGGTCTAATGGCAGGAACGTTGCTAATTCACCACAAAAACTTCCGTCGTCCTCTGGCTTGACCAGAGGATCCAGGAGAGTCTAAATAGAATGCAAAAAGATCTGGATCCCGCGAACAAGTCGCGGGACGACGGCGTGGTAATTGACCTAAACTGACATCCGTTCTCGTAATTTTTCTAATCGTTTATCGATGCGACGGCGTTTGAAAGGTGACAGATAATCGATGAATAAAATCCCATTGAGATGATCGGTTTCATGTTGCAAACATCGAGAAAGATAGCCATCTGTATCCACCATTTTCCACTCACCGTGTCGATCTTGATATCGAACTTTTACCCATTCCGCTCTTTTAACTTTACAGTAAGTATCGCCTGGCACTGAAAGGCAACCTTCTGTCTCATAAACTTCCCCACGCTTTTCTAAAAACTCAGGATTGATGACACAAAGTGGTTTGTTTTTTTCAAAAGAATAATCAATCACGATGATTCGATGCTGAATATTCATCTGAATGGCTGCATAGCCTCCTGTGTTTTCAGAAGCATATAAAGTATCAAACATATCATCGACGATTTTTTGGGTTGCAGGACCAAAATCCTTCACAGGCTCTGCTACCAAACGAAGGCGTTTATCCGGGTACTGCAACACTTCTAATATAGCCATTTACCTCTCCTGCATTTTTCTGCAAAAATTACGGGGTGCTAGAAATGGATAAAACCATTATCTTTTAATTTATGCAAGACTCTATCCAAGATTGGCTGAATGGAAATCCACAAAATCATTTGATTATGTATGGGGATCCTGCCTATCCCGCATTGCTTAAACAAATCCCCGATGCTCCTACTCAATTATTTGCCAAGGGGAATATTGAAATCTTGCATCGACCCCAGCTAGCCGTCGTTGGTTGCCGACGAGCCAGCTTACCTGGAATAAAACTAGCCGAAGAATTCGCAGAAGCCCTTTCTAAAGTGGGATTAATTATCACTAGTGGATTGGCCCTTGGCATTGATGCTGC
>CAIQCE010000269.1 GCA_903870185.1 uncultured Gammaproteobacteria bacterium | reverse complement strand
TTTATTTTTTGTTTATTGAAATTAGATTGTTTCGTTTGCAGTTGTAAGATTTTGTAAGCTCGTATTTGACAAAGAGTTTCCCCGACATGGGCATCAAATTTATATAGTTGATTTGCATTGAAGCAATAAAGGGAGATATACATGAACTCAAGGAAATATTTTGTTAAATTTAGATATTTTAATTGTTCTTGAATATCTTTGAATTGGATTGACTCATCATAAGGTAATAGATCTACTATTGTGTACATCTTATAGCCCTCGCCGTAATAACTGGGTATCACTTTGTATTAGAAGCTTGTGTGTCAGGTATTCTCCCATAAAATTGACACCATGTAATCCACAGCTTACAAAAAAGTGGGCTGGTGTAGTACAAGAATTAATCAAATTGGATGATTATTGAGCTGATTTAGGATTTAATAGCAAAATTCTGTTTTGACTCGCTTTGGGTTAATCATCTCTTAAGGATGTTTTGTTAGGATTAATGCTGCTTTTTAGTAAAAGGTGATTAAATATTGAGCTAACGCTTAATAAGGTATTAAAAATGGTTCTGAACTCAGTTAATAAGGTGTAAAATCCGTTCCACAAACTTGAAACCTTCCGTTCGGAAGGGTGTTTTTTAGAGTTTAATTTGCAGTATTAATGGGGAGCATCAAATGCCAATGCCCACTCTAGTTAGTTGGGCGGCCAGATTAATAACAGGAGTTTTTGGACTACAGGGAAGGTGGGATGGTCGTAATGATACCCATCATGCTTTAAGAGGGGCAGGTTATTTGCCTGCACCTGAAGCACAAGGCTCTGCTGTCTCTTATCGATTTTCAATGACTGCTCATGCTCCTGTTGCTCCTGTCAAAGCAGCAGGTGAATTATTTATCGGTACAACTCCCCCCGTTACTCCTGATGCTCCTTCGAGTGTGCATGCGGCTTTGGGTTTGGGTAAAGCACCTGATTGGGCTGCTGAGGCAGCTGATCTGACAGGTTCCTTCATGGGGGCAGCTGAAGAACATGAGTCTACCTCTTATTTGCGTGGAAGGGGATTACAAGCGGGTACAGTCAGTGTGAGTACAACGGATCCTGCCACTGGAACAGCAGTGATGCAATCCATCAGTTTTTATCCCTTGCAGAATCAATCGGCTATTATTCCTAGAGCACTTTTCCCTTTTACAGGGACTCAACAGCCGACTTTAGTGGCGACGGATCAATTTGGTAATGCATTGCCCGCCTATCAAGTTTTTGCACCTAATCCTATGCTGAATTTTACGATCGCTCCTTTTGGAACCAGTGGATATGCTTCGATTAATCTTCCATATGATATTTATCAGAATCAGCCGTCCGGTAGAAAGGCCAGTAATTTTTTTCGTAATGGCAATACGGGTTATTTCTTTAAAAATACAGTAACGGTTATGAATATGCCTCAAGGGCAGGCGCCAACAGCAATAGGCGCTGCTACTTTAGTGCCGACTGCTGGATTACCACCTTTTGCTTTGGCAGGTAGTGTGGTAGTTAATGCGGGTGGTTATGTTCATGCCAGTGGAACCTCAGGCAACCTCATTGCCTATGGACTTTATCAATTAACCAGTCAATTAACTTTAACTCAGGTTGGAGTCTTGCCTGTTGTTTCAAATCAGACGATTTATAAAATGGAAGTGGTTCCGAGTTCTAATACGACTGTCATTTTAACGACCAATCCTAGCACTCATGATACTCAACTATTATTTGTCAATATTACCAATCCGAGTGCCCCCTCGGTATTTCGTTCTTTTGTGTATACTTCAGCAGGTAATAATGAATTTTATGATTTTGATGTTTTCAACAATTTAGTAGGTGTGACAAGTTATGGGGGAGTGGGATTTTATCAATTAACGACTAATCCACTTAATGTCACTACCTTACCTGTGCCTAGTAATTCTTTACCTCCAACTATTGTTGATCTTGTATGGTCGCCTCAAGGGTTATTATATTGTGGTGATGGTAGTGGATTTTATGTGGTTAATTCAACTAATCTTAATGTCCTGAATCATATAATTCCCCCTGATGCCGATATCAATGATGATTCATTCATTTTGGATTTTAGTGGTAATCGCTTAACTCAAGTAGGCACCCAAACCTATACCTATGGCACGGATGAGAATCCTATTTTTCCTCCTTTATTGGCAGAGTTAAAATTATCACAATATTTTAATACCATGGTTCCCAATGGTTTTTTTCATCCTAGTTCTTCAGGTGTTAATGATGTAGCTCGTCATTATTTGGATGGACAGGGTCGAGCCATTTATTCAGTGACTAGTCCTATTGGCGAATACACCTTGATTATGGACAGTGGCACTGATCTTGCAGCTGCGGGTATTTTAACTGAAAACCCGCCTCAATCAGCCATCGGTACTAGCACCATCAAAGTGACAGCTGTAATTGGAACCTCGAGTTCTGCTTCTTATACTTTTCCAGTCGTCGTTTCTGCTCTTCCGATGCAACAATTAGGACCAGCATTCCCTGCTTTCACAGCACCCGTGGGCTTAACCACTCAAGCTTTTGGAGCGTTGGTCACTCAAGATCGAAGTCAGGGTGGTTATGCTATCACTCGTACAGTTCAATCACCTTCACCCAATATTCAAGTAACTTTAAATCCAGTAACAGGGGCGGTGTTATCTCAAACAGCTTTGATTCCGCCAGGACCTGCAAGTGCTTATTTGGCTTTGAATACTGATAACACAACCATGTTTGTGATAGCACCGAATCAGCAGCAA
>CAIQCE010000268.1 GCA_903870185.1 uncultured Gammaproteobacteria bacterium | reverse complement strand
GTCTAATGTGGTTTTGTTTATACCTGAAGCATTTCTTGAGGATTTTTCTTTAGAATTAACGTCAAAGGATTATTTATGGCTTAATTCACGCTCATATTTAAAAATTGTGATTCTGAATCAGAACAATGAGTTAATGCCTTCGGTTCCAGCCTTCAAAAAATTTATTCAGCATTTAGGTGAAGATGTCGTTATAACTACTGCCCATAGTCGCTATTGTAATCAAGAAATTTCTACAAAATACGGAGTAAACGTTAAGCAATTAACGCCATTCCCTCCTATCTTTAATAAAAAATCAGTTGGTGATCGTTCAAAAATTATTATGCTATCACCTGATAGAATAGTTGAGGGTAAATATAGTCGTGAATATGTAGTAGAAAGACTTAAAAACAGTTTGCCAGAATTTCAGTTTATTACGGTTTGCAATATGCCTTATCATGAATACCTTGAGCTTGCCACTAGAGCAATGTTTTCAATCACCTTCGGTGAAGGTATGGATGGTTATTTTGTTGAACCAATTCTTAGTGGTGGCATTTCTTTTGCAGTCTATAATGATACTTTTTTTCCTGAGGATTTTAAAAGTGTTCAAACGGTAAGTTCCGATTGGCCACATTTAATAGAGTTAATTGAGAATTTGGTGCCAAGATTAATTGCTAATTATGAGCTGTATAAAGATACAGCGGTCGTTTTACAACAAAAACTAAAAACTCTTTATTCTTACCAAAAAAGTCAAGCTGAATTAATGAGTTTATTACGTGGCGAACATGATTATTCGCCTAGTTTTAATTGTTTTAGCTAAAGGATATTTGATGTGTCAACACTCATCCGGACAAAAAATTAATCAAAATCCAGCCGCTTTCTCGTAGTCTTGAGGAGACATATAGCCGTTAACCGAATGCATCCTGCTGCGATTATAAAACATTTCAATATATTCAAATATTGCCTGCTTTTCCTCCTCTTGATTATTAAATTTAACATAATGTATTAGCTCTGTTTTTAACGTATGAAAGAAACTTTCTGATACCGCATTATCCCAGCAATTGCCTTTGCGACTCATGCTTTGTATAACCTTGTGTGTCACGAGCAATTGACGATGGCTCTCTGAAGCATATTGACTGCCTCTATCGGTGTGCCAGCGTAATCCAGCTTTAGGTTGCGTTTCCAAATAGCCATTAAAAGGGCATTATTCACCCATGCTGCTTTCAGGTGGCTAACCATAGACTAACCAACTACCTGACGCGAAAATAGATCAATCACTACCGCTAACTATCACCAGCCCGCTTGCGTGGGAATATAAGTGATATCTCCCACGTAACACAGGTCAGGCTTGGTGATCGTAAAGTTTCGCGCTAATAAATTGGGCGCGAGAGGCCATGAATGCTTTGAATCCGTCGTAATTTTAAATCGACGTTTCGTTCTGCAACTTATATTCATCGCTTTCATTAACTTACCAATACGTCGACGGCTAACGCTTAATACCAATACAGTTAAAGCGTGCCTAATTCTACACGTACCATAGCTTTACCGCTCTTCATTAAATATGTATTTAATGTGCGTACTTAATTCTTTATTAGCTTCTTGCTGCGCACTAAGCGGACGCTTCAGCCAATCATAGTAACTGCTACGTGTCACTCTCAAACATTGACACATTAAGCTTGTGCGAAACTCCCCAGCATGCTGCTTAATCCATGCGTACTTTACAAAATATCCTTCGCGAAGTACGCCGCCGCTTTTTTTAAGATGGCTCGCTCCTCAGCTAGCTTTGCTGATGAACGCTTAAATGCTTCTGAATAATGATTCATAACCCGTTTGCTCATTATGCTTCTCCGTTAACTCGTGGTAGTTTACTTTACGAGTCCGGATTAGTGTAGCCACATCAATTTCACATTATATCAGTAATGATTTGAGGGTCCCATAAGTAGCCGATTAAGGCAGCCGGCACCATGGGGTCATTCCATTTGATTTGATCAAAGTATGAATTAAACGAGCGGATGAAACCAATTTGACCTATATTTAATGAACCATCAATTTCGAGTATACATCTATAGCCATTTTTACAATAAACTTTAAGTACATCAAGTTTAATTGGTAGTGATGCTTTTGAAAAATACTTAATATTTCTAGGCTTTTCAATGCCATCAATTGTATTACTTAACCAAAGTTGACAGTAATGACGGCGCATAAGGTTCAACTTCCTAAGTTGTGAAGCCTTATCGCTATGAGTGACGGTATTTTCATGTGCGCGATATCTATATAAAAACTGATTGACATGATGGAATACGCCATGTTTAGTGGCTATGTTTAATGCAAGCTCCCAGTCTTGTATGCCACTATATGCTGTTTTACAGCCTCCTACGTCAATATAAGTAGAGCGTCTAATGGTTTTTAAATGCCCAACTTCCATTTTGTCAAAAAGCCCAGCGCAGATGTTACTTTGACCTTTAAATACTAGGCCGCTATATCCTTTGTAGGTAACTGTATGGAGTAATTCCCCGTTTTTCTTTACCTTTCGCATATTAGAAAAAAATAATCGACAGTTGGGTGTTCTGTAATATGTTGTTTCATTACAGAAAGTGCACAAGGCTCTAGCATGTCGTCGCAATCAAGAAAAACAAGATACTTACCAGTGGAAAGCGACACAGCTATGTTTTGTACGTTACTAATTCCTGAGTTTACTGTTTGATTAATGATTTTTAGTCTTGGTAGTTTGTTTTGAAGTGCCGTCATTAACGTCGCTACTCGAGGATCAGTTTATGCATCATTAATGCATATGATCTCAAAAGATGCTTCTGTTTGGTTGGCTATAGAATTGAGGCAGTCAGCTAAATACTCGTAATGATTGTAGACAGGTATAATAATTGACATTAATGGTGAGCCAGTGGGTTCGGAAAATCGACCTAAACGTGGCAATAATTTCTCGGCATTAATACAATAGGGATTGCTCATGTTGTTTTGAGTAAGTGATTTTAATCTCACGGTGGAATTTTTAATTAACTCAATTTTAGGTTGTCGAGAGATTGCTGAATGCATGGGCAAGTAACCAAAACGCATTGCTGCTAGTGTTTTAATTGTCCAAAATCGCCAATTATTTTCAACTTGCATTAGCGTCGTGTTACATAGAGCCCTATTGACAGCCTGTCGGCAAAATAAGATGCAATGAATCGGGGCTGGCAACTCTTTTTTTAAGTTAAAAAGAAAATTATCTAAAGTTAAATTTAATGGTTGAAGTATTTTACTTGGCTCCGAATATAATAGTCTATTAACGTCGCATAATAAAAAATTACAGGCAGCTGCTTCAAATTGCGGATTACAGCGCAGTTGTGCTAATTGAGTATCAATCTTACCGGGAATTAGTATGTCGTCGGCGTCTATGAGTTGGATGAATTCCCCTTTACTATAGACTATGCCAGTATATAATGCAGTAACAGACGCTTGGTGATGTATATAATGAATTTTAATTCCCAGTGTTTCTATTTTTTTTATGTAAGATTTTGTTTTAAGGTCAATGTCGCCATGATCAACAAGAATAATTTCGATGCTACTGTGGCATGCGGTTATTACAGAGGTAACGCACTCATAGAGATAATGCCATTTATTGTTGCAAAAAATAATTACGCTAACTATCGGTAAGGACGGGTTGTTTATTATCGGTTCTGCATAAACTTTAGGTGCATATATGGTTGATGAAATGTTTTTGATATTGTTTTGTAAAGTAGTCAGTGCGGTGAATAAGGTTAAACAATTACTTGATTTTAATATATGAATTAATTGATTGCTTTCAGCCTTCAGTAAACTGTTGGCTATTTTACTATTCGAATTAATAAAATGGTATGGTTGTATTGCTAGTAAAAGATCATGTAATAATTCTTTTTTTGCGTAAAGCTCGTGCTTTTATTTACGTAATGATTAAAATCGATTAATACAACGCTATCCGGAAGGTTCTCCAGGTTGCACTTTCGATCTATAACAAGTAATACAATCGATTGAGCTGGTGTCATTGCTTGTAATGCTGAACTTGAAGTGGTCAGCATATCTATTTCAGTGCTTGTTATGGATAGATAAGGCAATGCAATCCACTGGTTCGCATTGCCGAATCGTTTAGTATGCAAAGCTAAATTATTAAGAATGGCCGCAATCACTTTTTCACGATTACTTCGGTGTCGAAATATTAGGTTGTACGCCTCGCTACATGCGAAAGTGATTGCTTTCAGTGCCGATTTTTTTATAGTAGAAGGGCTTTTCCATGGTGTTAATGGTGGATGAATGATTTCCTGCATATGCCATTTAACACTTATTGGTAGCCGATTATAAATAAAGCGAGCAATTGAACTAAATTTCATTTTCATATTGATATTGATATTGC
>CAIQCE010000267.1 GCA_903870185.1 uncultured Gammaproteobacteria bacterium | reverse complement strand
GGCAGATAGGTTAATACTATAACTTTCAAACCAATCGCTCTGATTGCCTCGGTCCATTATAAATTGAAAGGCAGAGATAAAGAGTGATAGAAAAATAAAGCCTCTCCAGTCCATTGTACGTTCTTTGCGATCACTATCAGGCACAACACGCCAAACGAGTAGCCAAGTAAATATTCCGATGGGAAGGTTCACATAAAAGGTCCAGCGCCAGCTTGAAACTTCGGTTAAATATCCGCCTAAGGTAGGGCCCAAGATTGGACCTAGCATCACCCCAATCCCCCAGATTGCCATTGCCATTCCGCGTTGTTGTGGTGGGAAAATAGTGGTCAATATTGCTTGTGATAGAGGCACTAAGGCAGCACCGAAAACTCCTTGAAGGAGCCTGAAAGCAATCAGCTCGTTTAAATAAGTTGAGGCTCCACAAAATGCAGAGGCGATTACAAAACCCCCAATGCTTAACAACAAATATTTTTTTTGCCCTAATCGATCCGTAAAATAGCCTGTTAATGGCATAAAAATAGCAGATGAAACTAAGTAGCTTGTTAGGGTCCAAGTGATTTGATCGGGATTCGCTCCTAAGGAGCTTTGCATATGGTGTAGGGCGACATTAACGATGGTGGAGTCCAAAACTTGCATGATCGTTGCCAACATAACGGCAGCAGTGATCAACCATTTTTGTTTGACGCTAATGGTGGTTGTGTTCATGAGGGTTCGAAATAGGAGAATGAATATCAATATCAACAGTCGCTGACGTACCGATGCGTAAAGGGAATTGTGGATCAGGATTTTCAAATATCACTTTCACCGGAACTCTCTGAGTGATCTTCACCCAGTTGCCTGTCGCATTTTGAGCGGGTAGTAATGAAAATGCGGTTCCAGCACCATAACTAATACTTTGTACTTTTCCAGTAAAAGTGTGATCGGGATACATATCGACTTCTATGCTGGCAGATTGCCCCACTTTAATTTTTTCAATATCGGTTTCTTTGTAATTCGCATCGACCCAAAATTGATTACTATCAATTAAAGCAAATTGAGGTTGTCCATAAATTAAAACATCGCCTTCACGAATACTAAAGTTACTAATCCATCCATCTGCGGGTGCTATCACATGAGTAAAATAGAGATTCATTTTGGCTTCAGCCAGTTGGGCTTTTGCTAATTTTAGTGCAGCAGAAGCGGATTTGAAATTCGCATCTGCTGTATCCCACATTTGTTTGGGAACGGCTCTTTGCAAATAAAGAGTTTGAGTTCGTTCTGCGGTGAGGCGAGCATTTTCCCATTCGGCTTTATTGATTTTTAATTGTGCTCGAGCTTTATCGAGGGCGATTTCAAGGGGAATGGGGTCTAAATCTAAAATAGGTTGGGATTTTTTAACGAGTTGATTGTTGATCACATAGATTTTTTTAACTTCGCCTGTGACACGAGTTGCAACATTAACCACGTTCGCATTGACATAGGCATCATCATTGCTGAGGTGGGCTTGCATATGGTGCCATATTTGGGTGCCAGCAATGCCTGTGATCAGGATTAAAATCCCTAGGTTGGCTTTCTTCCATTGAGTTTTCATTGAGCTCATTAACTATAATCCATTAATTCGATTTCACATCTGAATGCTTACCAACAAGTGTAGATTATAATCTTGAAGATGGCTATTATCCGCCCTTTAAAATTAATTATAGATTACACAAGATGGCCGATTATCAAACCCGTGATTTTGACTATGAGCTTCCCAGTGAGTTGATTGCTCGATACCCCCTGCCAGATCGTACGGCTAGCCGGATGCTTTGGGTCGATAAGGCTCATCAATCCCTTCATGATCAAGAATTTCGTTCCCTATTGGATCATTTAAGGCCTGAGGATCTATTGGTCTTTAATGATACGAAGGTGATTCCAGCGCGGCTTTATGGATTCAAGGCCAGTGGGGGGCAATTGGAGTGCCTGGTTGAAAGGATATTAGGGCCTCATCGAGTCTTAGCTCATCTCAGGGCGAGTAAGGCCCCTAAGCCAGGATCCCTCATTCATTTGAATTCTTTGGAAGTTAGGGTGATTGGTCGACAAAATGATTTATTCGAATTGGAGTTTTTAGCCTCGAAGCCTGTCTTGGAATTATTACAAGAATTTGGGGAAATCCCATTGCCTCATTATATGGATCGTCAGCCTGATGATTTGGATCAGCAGCGCTATCAAACTGTTTTTGCTCGAAGAGAGGGGGCGGTTGCAGCTCCTACCGCTGCCTTGCATTTTGATCAAGAATTTTTGGAAGCCGTTAAAACTAAAGGTATAGAAATAGCTTATCTCACTCTGCATGTAGGATCGGGGACTTTTCAGCCCGTGCGGACTGAGTCTTTGGCGGAGCATGTGATGCATACAGAGGTGATGGACCTTAGTGCGGAGACTTGCGAGGCGATTCAACGTTGCAAGGCGAGGGGAGGGCGAGTGATTGCCGTGGGAACCACCGTCGTTCGTACTTTAGAGTCAGCGGCTTTGAAGGGGGAGTTGGAGCCTTATCAAGGTGAGACGAATATTTTTATCTATCCAGGTTTTGAATTCAAAGTCGTGGATGCTCTGGTGACGAATTTCCATCTACCTAAATCAACTTTGATGATGTTGGTCTGTGCCTTTGGGGGTTATGAGTTGATGATGAAAGCGTACCAACATGCTGTCGCTGAAAAATACCGGTTTTTTAGCTACGGTGATTCGATGTTGATTATGGGGTCAGGACTATCTATCGTGTAGGTTGGGTTGAGCAACTTCGTTGCGAAGCCCAACATTTGACTTTGGATGTTGGGCTTCATTTCATTCAGCCCAACCTACGGCGCTCACTGCCTATGCTCTTCACCGGTAGCATATTTAACTTTTTCTACGAGCCAACTATTTAAGCTTTTTCCTTCTGATTTTGCTGCAATGTACGCTTGACGGTGAAGTGCTGGTGGTAAGCGTAAATTTAATTTTCCAGAAAATGGTTTTTCAGGATCTTCACCACGCGACGTACAAAATTCTAAATAATCATCGATTGAT
>CAIQCE010000266.1 GCA_903870185.1 uncultured Gammaproteobacteria bacterium | reverse complement strand
CGTCCCTGTCCGCGATGCCCCTTAAAATAATGAAACGACCCTCTCAAGCGAGCATTATGTGAGTACATATTGCTCGCATGTGGCCCAACGTTCTTTAAAATCTTGTGAGACTTTATCGCTGCTGTTAATCTGAGTCTATAGATTTTTATTGGAGAATTAGAGCTGATGAAAAAAATTCTGTGTGGTTTTATATTTTCTTTGATTTTAAGTGGCTGCGGTCAAAACGGCTCTTTGTATAGGCCGACTGAAAATCATGTGGTGGGAAAAAACGGGGTAGAAACTAAAGCTCATGGAAAATAAAATAGCTTTTACCAAGATGCAGGCTTTGGGGAATGATTTTGTGGTTATAGATGCGACCATTCAACCCTTTAAGCTGAATGTGAGTGAGATTCGTGTGTTGGCGGATAGGCGCCGTGGAATTGGTTTTGATCAACTTTTAGTGCTGGAGCCTAGTACTCGTGAGGATTGTGATTTCCATTATCGGATCTTTAATGCGGATGGCGGTGAGGTAGGTCAGTGTGGCAATGGGGCACGATGTATCGCTCGATTTATTGAATTCAAGAAACTGAGTCAAAAAACCGAATGGGTGTTATCAACACTGAGTTCGAAATTGCGAGTTTGTTTGAAATCGAATGGCGAGGCTGAAGCTGAAATTGCGATTCCTCAAATTTTGCCCGAGGTTGAAGGTGCGCTCGCTGCTTTGGACCTAGGTAATCCTCATGCGGTGATTCAAGTGCCGGATCTTGATCTCATTGACTTGGTGCAAGAAGCTCAGCCTTATTTGGCTCATCCACAGTTTCCCAATGGGGTCAATGTGGGGTTTATGCAAATTTTAAATCCTCAAGCGGTGAGGCTCAAAGTTTATGAGCGAGGGGTAGGGCCTACGCTAGCCTGTGGTAGTGGGGCTTGTGCAGCAGCTATTGCTGGCCAACTTCAGGGGTTGCTTGGAGCAGAGGTTGAAGTGATTCAACCAGGCGGATCTTCTACGGTAAACTGGAAAGGTTTAGATCAGCCGGTCTATTTAAAAGGCCCAGCAGACCTAGTGTTTGAGGGTTATATGCTTTAGGAATGGCATATTGAGGAGTTTTTAGTATAGAATAGCGACCTCATAGAGATGAGTTTGTAAGACGATCTCAAGGAATTAACATAGGAGTGATGAAAATGGTAGCTAAACCAAAGGCTAAAGCGGCATTGTCCGGTGGACCAGTAGAATTTGTGCCTTATAAAGAGAAGAAGGGTGAGGAATACATGAACCCGGGCCAAGTCGAACACTTTCATCTAATCTTGGCGAATTGGATGAAACAACTTCGAGAAGAAGTGGATGTGACGATGGTTCACATGCAGGAAGAAGCGGGCATCACCTATCCTGATCCCGTCGATAGAGCGGCTCAAGAAGAAGGTTTTAATCTAGAGCTTAGAACTCGTGATCGTGAACGTAAGCTGATTAAAAAGATCGAACAGGCGCTGGATGATTTGGAGCACAATGAATACGGTTATTGCAAAGATTGCGGAGCCGAAATTGGTATCCGTCGTTTAGAAGCTCGTCCGACTGCGGATAAGTGCATCGATTGTAAAACTTTCGAAGAGATCAAAGAGAAGCAAATCGGGGCGTAATAACTGCGTGTAGATTGGTCCTATTGTATAGGTTAGTCCCAAGCGTTAGCTGCGGGCTAACGTATATGACATGTAGGGTGGGCAAAACGAAGTGTGCCCACCAATCCCGTTCTTTTTTCTCGTCGGGCCTGAAAAGCGCAGCCCGACCTACACACTCAACACCCTCCCACTATCAACATTGATAATCTGCCCGGTCAAAAACCGCTGAGTGGCGAGGAATAATACGGTTTCGGCAATTTCTCCGGCTTCACACTGTCGTTTCAACGCAGTTTTGGCAATCAATTTGGCTTGTAGGGCTTCATCGATACTATTCTTCCCTTCGGGCCACAAGGTGGGTCCAGGTGCAACGCCATTGACTCGGACTTTTGGGCCCAGCTCTTTGGCCAATGCTTTGGTCAACATCGTGAGTCCTGCTTTGGCGGTGGAATAAACCACGTAATTTTTCAGGGGTTTTTGTCCATGAATATCGATGATATTAATAATAGTGCCTTCCTGTTTTTCCAAAGCGGGCAACACGGCCTGAGTTAAAAAATACGGCGCCATAAGATTGCTGTTCATTAGATTTTGCCACTCGGTTTGGGTGGTTTTACCGACTAAGGTGGAAAAATATTGAGAGGCATTGTTGACTAAAAGATCCAGTCGTCCCCAATGCTGGCTGGCTTCTTCACCGAGTCGTTTGATCTGGTCAACATGATTAAGATCGGCTTTCACTGCCAGTGCTGAATCCGCTCGTAATTGATTCAGCTCAGCGACCAAGGCCATCGCTTCTATTTCTGAGCGATGGTAATGGATCACGAGATTGTATCCATGTTGGTGCAGGCATCGACCGATAGCGGCACCGATTCGGCGAGCCGCTCCGGTGACTAAGGCAACGGGGGTGTTATTTGACATCATAGGCCTCTCATTATAAGTTGGCGGCCTAGCAGTTTATCATAATGAATTTAGAGATGCAGAATCCAACAGATCCCATTGCAGCAGCCCATAGTCAAAAATTTTTAGAATTCTTGATCGAGCGAATTCGCTCCCAAGGCCCGATCGCTTTCGTGGATTTTATGAATTTAGCTTTATACGCTCCTGGCCAAGGCTACTATGTCGCCGGCGCGACTAAATTAGGCCGAGGCGGAGACTTTATCACAGCCCCCGAGCTTTCCCCGCTTTATGCGCATTGCCTTGCTCGACAAGTGGCAGAGGTGCTCGAGACTTTGGGGGGTGAAACGGAAGTCTTAGAATTAGGGGCTGGATCTGGCCTGATGGCGCTGGAACTCCTTCGAGAATTAGAGCGCTTAGACCGCTTGCCGACGACTTATATTATTTTAGAACTCAGTCCTGAGTTACGAGAGCGGCAAGAAATCCTCTTCGATCAAGAAGCTCCAGAACTCAAAAATCGAGTGCGTTGGGTCGATACCTTGCCGAAGATTCGAGGCGTGATACTGGCGAATGAAGTGATGGATGCGATGCCCGTTCATCGATTTAAAATGGAAGATTCTCTAAAGGAATTCTATGTGACCGAGGAGAATGGAGAGCTTGCTTGGGCCTTAAAGCCCGCCTCATCTGAGTTGATAAAGGCGCTGGAAGACGCAGAATTAAAACTGACACCTCCCTATGAATCTGAAATTAACCTGTGTTTGCCTGCTTGGATCAAGAGTCTAGGGGAGGCCCTGTCAGAAGGGTTGATTTTGTTGATTGACTACGGATTTCCTCGGCACGAGTACTATCATCCCGAGCGCAGCATGGGGACTTTGATGTGTTACTATCAGCACCAGGCTCATGGGAATCCATTGATTCTGCCCGGAATACAAGATATAACCGCGCATGTGGATTTTACTCGGGTGGCTGAGGCTGCGGTTGAAGCGGGGTTAACGGTGGCGGGTTTCACTAACCAGGCTTCCTTTTTGTTAAACTGTGGGCTGGTAGATTCTCTGGGTGAATTATCTTTGGAGCAGCGTCTTGCGATACAGCAGCTGACCTTGCCAACGGAAATGGGAGAATTATTTAAGGCAATTGCCTTGACTAAAGAATGGGATTCATCGTTAAGAGGCTTTGCTTATTTCGATCAAAGACATCGATTATCTTAGATTACAAGAGAATAACATGAACACAATAGCCAATTTAGAATTCTATCAGCACGATTTAAAATTTTCCGCCGGACACTTTACTATTTTTTCCCAAACACGACGCGAGCATCTTCACGGCCATAATTATAGTTTAGAGGTGAAAGTTAGTGCGTTGATGCAAGAGCCGGGTTTAAGCTTTGATTATAATCTTTTAAAGAAAAAATTAGTGAACGAATGTGCGACGCTCAATAGCCGATTTTTATTACCGAGTGAATCCCCTTATCTTAAAATCGAAGATCAAGGCGTTTATTATCATGCAATTTTTAATGGAGAAGCGATTCCATTTTTAAAATCTGATGTAATAATTTTGCCGCTCTCCAATATCACCTTAGAAGAATTATCTAAATGGTTTGTCGAAAAAATTCTAGAAGATAAAAATTTTATTGAAGAAGAAAAAATCCAATCGTTGATGATCAAAGTTTTCAACGGCCCCGATCAGAGTGCAAGTTTTAGGTGGGAAAGGTAGCCGTAGGTTGGTACCAAGTGAGGCGCACTAGTGTCCGGGAAAAATTCTCAAGAAAAATAAGAACATAGCTGATTACTAACGGAGAATCGATTAAGATTCTCCTCCTCTACCAAAAGGAGT
>CAIQCE010000265.1 GCA_903870185.1 uncultured Gammaproteobacteria bacterium | reverse complement strand
TTATCTATTGGCATACATGGCACTAGCAGTTTTGCTCTTTAGATCCAAAGATATAACTGAACATAGTTTCTTTTGGCTTTTCTTGTTTTTATTTGCAATTACTGCATTCAGATTTACCACTCACATTTTTGATCTAAAACTCAATCATTTCCCTATGTATTTACTTGCGTTTTTGTTAAGTATATTAACTTATGTTGCATTTACATTACCTAAGAAATATGATTTTTTACGGCCTTTTATAGCTGGACTTCTAGGTGTTCTGATGTTGTTTGTGCCGATGTTAAGTGAAGATGTTACAACTGTACCAAAGGCTTATGATTTGATTCGTTCTCATACAGAAAATCGCGTACCATCTTTTTTTTGGAAACGAGACGGAAGGAATGAACTTTTATTTCGTGATATTTCAGCAACTTTTACTGAAAAAGGTTGGTTTAAGCATGGATGGGATTTTCCTGAGTGTCATTCTTATTTAGGGGGATCTTTGTCTACAGGAGATTTTGTGGTTGTTTTGTCTGATGAGGCAGTGAAGTCTAGCGAATATGAGAAATTTAGCTCATGTGTTGGAAGTGCATTACTTAAAGTTAATCAATATCAAATTAATCAATTGAATTTGCAGCACTATTATTTAACGATTTATCAAATAAAGAATTTTAAAAAAATCACTCTTGATGCTTCAAGCCTTCCCGGATTAGTTGGGAAGAGCGTTGGGAAGGTAAGGGAAAGTGAGACTGGCTCTGTTGAAGGAGTTCTTAGTTTTGGTCCTTATTTAAATCTTTCACCTGGGAGCTATCAGCTTACATTTCAATATGCTGCTATTGGACATAATCAAAAGTGGGATATTGTTTACAACAAAGGTGCTAACTTAATATCATCAGGTTACTTTGAAGACTCCAACGGAAAAGTTGCTAATAAGGTAGTTGATTTTGTAGTGGAATCACCAATTGAGAATTTAGAAGCTAGAACTTTCTACCAGGGGCATGGTGAATTAACTTTAATAAACTTAACTCTTCTTGCTAAACATGAATAATAATTTATTTTTATGGAATTTCATCCTATGAGCGACCCCTTACTCCATCGCATTTCTCTGGTAGTTCCAGTATATTGTGGGGAAAAAACTTTACCTCTATTGCTTTCCGAGATTGAGCCACTAAGCACAGCACAGCTCACTCCTAATGGCCTTCGTTATGTGGTTTGCGAAGTTATTCTTGTTCATGATTGTGGGCCCGATCATTCTGACAAAGTGCTCGAAGAGCTTGCTAGTAAATATATGTTTGTTAAAACAGTTTGGTTGTCCCGCAATTATGGTCAGCATGCAGCAACAATGGCTGGCATGGCAAGCGCAACGGGTAACTGGGTTGTAACTATTGATGAAGATGGTCAGCAGAATCCGTGGGACATAGGGTTGATGTTGGATCATGCTTTAAGTGAATCACTACAGCTTGTATATGCTCATCCAACTAATGCCCCACCCCATGGCCGGTTGAGAAATATATTTAGTAAATCAGCTAAAATGATTGCAAAAAGGCTACTTAGCAATAGTTCAATATCAAATTTTAATAGTTTTAGATTAATTGATGGGGAAATAGCAAGAACTTTGGCTGCTTATTGTGGCAACGGTGTTTATCTTGATGTCGGACTTTTTTGGATTGCGGGGCGTGTTGGGCATTTCCCAGTGATGCTAAGAGCGGAGCTTGGTCGGCCGTCGGGATATTCGTACTTTAAATTATTCGGCCATTTTTGGAATTTGGTGCTTACAACAGGAACCAAGCCACTTAGGTTAATTACTTTTTTAGGCCTATTTTCTATAGTTCTAGCATTTGGTATCACTGGGTATGCATTTTATTGTAAATTTTTCACCCACGACCCTGTTCAGGGCTGGGCATCATTATTGGTTATAGTTTCTTTTTTTTCGGGTGCGATTTTAATTTCACTTGGATTGATTGCGGAGTACCTTGCAGTAACTACGGGTATAGTTATGGGTAAGCCTCTCTATGTTGTAAGTTCCAAGCCTACACGCACAGGGGTTAGAAAATGACTTGCGTTTGGGTGATAGGAGGTAATGGTCTCCTAGGGACAGCCTTAACTGATGTGATGGTTTCCTCTGGAGTTAAATTATTTCGACCTGCTGAGAAAATCTTATGGGACAGCGAATCTAAACTTAAAGCCCAGTTAAAGTTAATGGTTGCAGAATTTTCAATATTTATTAAGACCGAGTCTGATTGGCAGATATATTGGGCTGCAGGCGTTGGTTTCATGGGGAGCGATAAAAGTGAACTTCAAACTGAAACTCTTGCATTAACTATATTACTTAGTTTAATTGAGTTGCAACATCCACTAATCTCTGCCAATGGTTGTTTTGCTTTTGCTAGCTCTGCCGGTGCTATTTATGCTGGTACAACAGATTATATTGTAAATGAGGACACTTCAATATCTCCAACCACTGCTTACGCAGAAGAAAAAATCAAACAGGAGGAATTGATAAGTATTTTTGCAAAAAAAAATTCCAATGTGAGCGTGTTGCTAGCAAGAATATCTACGTTATACGGCACGGTATCTAGAAGCTCTAAACGAAAAGGTCTTTTAACCGAAATGGCTAGACGTATAGTTCGAAACCAGCCCATACAGATTTATGTGCCTTTTGATACAATCCGGGATTACATTACGGCTGACGATGCCGCGAAAATTATGGTTTCTGCAGCTAATGCAGTATTACAGCAGTTAGGTATTTTCGTTAAAATAATTGCATCTTCACAGCCTGTAACAATTGCAGAGATTATATCAGTCTTTAAACAAGTGTCTCATCGACCACCTAAGATAGTAACCAGTGCAAGTAAGTTATCCAATGCTTATAAACACCAAATTCAATTTAGTTCAATTGTTATGCCTTCAATAAATTGTCATTGTCAAACAAGCATTTTAGTAGGAATTTTTAGAGTAATGGCAGCAGAGAGGCTTTCTTTTTCGAGGTATGGCTAATAAAAAACTAATACAGTTGCCCGACTTAATTAAGCGGTACTTATTTTTTTATTTTTATATATTTATTCTTTGCATTACGGGTAGTTAAGGGCGCCGCAATAATTAATATATTTGAGGGGGGGTGTTTAGTGTCAAAGTGGAAAAATGAAATAAAATTAAATGGTCGCTATGGGATTGCTGGGATTTTAAATGGTTGTGTAGGTGTGGGACTAATAGTTGTGTTTACTTCTATCGGCATCGTACCAACTCTTGCTAATTTTCTTGGATTTTTGGTAGGCCTTGTTTTTGCCTTCACTATCTCAAGGAAGTTTGTTTTTAAAAGTGAAAATCACCTAAACTCAGAGGCTATTAGGTACTTAACTGCATTTGTTATTTGCTACTCCATAAATATGGCAGTTCTTCAGTTGTGTGTTTTAGTGTTTTTTTTAGATACGATGTTGTCACAAATTATAGCTGTTAGTTTCTATGTGTTTTCAATGTATGTAGCATCACGTATTTATATTTTTAGTGAAAAAAATCATGAGTGAAATAAGATCAGGAATTAGACATATTTTGGCATTCCCATGGGTTTACGATTCTTTCCAAAGGATTGTTGGTGCATATGCATGGCGTGACAAAGTTTTAAAGAACTTTGTAACTTCAGTCATACCTAAGAATGGGATTTTGATAGATATAGGTTGTGGTACTGCGGAGGCATTACGGTCTCTTCCACAAGATGTTGAATATATTGGTTTTGACAGAAATCTTTCTTACATTCAAAAGGCGCGTAAGCGTTTTAGCAAATTTAAAGCTAAATTTTACTGTGAGGAATTATCTGCCGCTGCCCCAGCAATTAAGAACTCTGCCAACGTAGTGCTGGCACTCGGTTTAATTCATCACTTAGATGATTCTCAAGCTATTGAATTATTTAAGTTGTCAGGAAAGCTACTTGGACCAGAAGGATTTTTCCTAACAGTTGATCCAGTCTTTGATTCACGTCAATCTTCAATTGCTAGATATATAATTTCTAAAGATCGAGGTACGGCGGTTCGTACAGAGGATGCTTATAGAGAACTTGCGCTAAAGGTATATTCAAGGGTCGAGGTGTTTATTGATCCAGATCCTTTATTTATTCCATACACTGGTATTGTGATGAAATGTTTCTTCGAATGAGCGCTTTATTTGAACAACTATTAATCAAGCAAACACATATAGCTCTAATTAACTAAGTCTATATAGACTAATAAATGAAATATAAGAGAATCCATATAGATGCGCTGATGACTAGTTCAGGCGTACGTTTTGGTACCAGTGGTGCGCGTGGTTTAGTGACGAGTATGAGTGACGAGCTATGTTATGCCTATTCAATGGCCTTCCTTCAGGCGGTGGTTGGCAAGGTTGGTCCTGTTGGCGCAGTAGTCTTGGGTCATGATTTACGGCCAAGTAGCC
>CAIQCE010000264.1 GCA_903870185.1 uncultured Gammaproteobacteria bacterium | reverse complement strand
TGGCCCCACCCGAGAACAAATTGCCCGTCATCGCAGTCACCATGTACGTCGTTTATTAGCTTTCTTAATGCCACGATCCGATTACGATCATGTGGTACGTGAAAGAGCGGGGTTTAGTCCACTTTACCTCTATCATTTAGATAGAGATCTAGCTGAAGTAGACCGCATGGAAGATGCCCCTGAAAACGGCATCATCATGGAGCTTTTTACTTTTGCCAAGCTATTTTTTGAAGAATTTGCAAAAGCACAACAAGCGTTCGGGGCTACCAAACATGGGCAATTTGCAAAACTCTTTCAACGTTTACAAAATGAGCATGTGGAACTATTACCTAAAGTTTGTGAGGCCATCGCTTACCTAAAAACTCAAGCAGCTTTAGTCGTCCCACGAGATAGCGATGGTTTAAGAATTGCTCATCCTGATGATGTCGGTTTCTCACCAGACAGAACCCTTGCTTTGATGAGACAAAGAGCGGATGAAGAAGCTGCCGTTCTTGATCGTGCACGTGAGGCACGAGAACGCCTGGAAAGGGCAGCTGAGGAAGCACGTCAAAGAGCAGCAGACCAAACACGTCAAGCCGTTGATAGTAATCAAAGAGCAACTGCAGCAGAGGGCCAAGTAGCCCGCTACAAAACAGATGCAGAAAAAGCCCAGAAAGCCCTTGAAGAGGAACAAGCCAAGGGTGCTAAATCAGAGGCTTATATTGCAGCTTTGCTGGCTAAAATAACCACATTGGAAGGAGGTGCTCGAGCTCCCTCCCCTCCACGAGCGGCTCCCTCACCCTCAGGAGGAGCTGGAGATCCTCGGCTCTTTGCCCAACCCGTCCCACCTCCTGCTCCAGGAACTGAGCCTGCACCAACTCCTGAAGGAACAACCGGTAGTGCTGCTCCAGGGAAAGGGTTATAATGTGAAACTGAACATGTTATTAAGGCTAGGAATTAAAACATGAGAGAAGCTTATAATACCTTTCGACAAGCGATGAGGGTCCCTTCGACGACTCCTGATGTGGAACAATACGTTCGCTCGCCCATCGCTCAACGGATTAAAGACAAAGGTGAAAATTCCCAAGCCCTCATTCAAACTTCTCCGACTCGCCACTATGCCCTTTTTCATCATTGGGCTTGGTGGCGCAATCGATGGTGGGCACCTGATCAACGTCAACAGTACCAAGCCACGATGCACCTTCGTCTAGAGAATCGTTTAAAAGCTCCCGCCTTCGCAGCGGGGTCTTTTTTGGGTTATTTAAATCCCCAATCGAGCCTCATGATGGGAGGAGACTCTGAAAAAAACTATTTACACAGTTTACAGACAGAGGCCCGCCGACAAATCGATAAACAACTCAATCTCTGGTTTTGGCAGCGATGGTGGGGCATTGGGATGCCACAAGCAAACCCTCAATCAGTGAAAGGCTACTGGCTTCAACTGCGATCTATTCTAACTTTACCCTTGGATGAGTTGAAGGGATATGAAGCGGCTTTTTTACGACAGTCACAAGCACATTTTCAGGGCAGCAATCCCATGCCAGCTGCACAGCGAGAATTAGGTGGATTAGACGCGGCCCCAAGAGCTGCAGCAGCACCCCAGGCTGCTCTCGCTCATCGAATCGGCACTGGAAGTGTACTTGCGGCACCGTCTACCAGACCAACAGAGCCCTCAGAATCCAAAGAAGCAGAATTACGACTAGAAGACTGGTGGTCTAAAGAGAGACAGGACAAAATTGTAGGTCGATTACGAAGAGGTGAAACTTTGCCCCGTGAAGGATCACTTTTAGCCGAACTTTATGGGATCGATCTCATTGCACTCTTAGGTAAAGGCGCCAGCCATGAAGCGGCTATTCTAGAGCAAATTCAGCGTCAAAAAAGAGTCTTATGGCGTTTGGCTCATCCCAATAGTGCAGCAGAAGGAACCTTGGCTGTTGGGCCCGCTACACAACTCAGAACTTGGCTAGCCGATGAAGCCATTCAGAAGTTAAACCGTACCGTGAAGCTCTTTTTAACGTCTACGACAAAACCAGCCGAAGGAGACGGCAACTGGACAGCCGCTGATGAAGAACATTGGGTGAATTATGTCTATGCACCCTTAGTAAGAGCTGAAATACATGCGGTAGATGCCCTCACACAAGCAAATGATCGAACTGAAGCTACAGTGGATCGCCTCACAGCCACCGTCGATACCTATGGACGAGTTGTCAGTTCATTAACAGCAATGGCAGCTGAAGTACGTACTGGTAATGATAGAAGGCTAAAACAATTAGCTGAAGCGGATAAGCGTGTCGATGCTTTGTATCTTTCAAGAGGATTGCCTATTCCTAGTCGTGCTCATCCTTCTTCAATCGGCGAACGATTTTCGGCTGGCGCTGCTGAAGAATCTATAACGGGCGCTGCAGACACTGATGGAGCTGCTCTTCTACCTACAAGTGCACCTGCCAGAATCCCTTAACAGTAATTTTTGGGTTAAATTTAAAAATCTGCTTTAGAAAGCACTATACTATTAAATTAATAATGATAATGATAATGATAGAGCCCCTATGAGAGAAACTTATATTACCTTTCGACAAGCGATGAGGGTCCCTTCGACGAATCCTGATATAGAGCAATATGTTCGCTCGCCCATCGCTCAACGGATTAAAGACAAAGGTGAAAGCAAACTGGAAGTGTTCGATCAAACTCCCCCTGCTCGCCACTATGCCTTTTTTCATCATTGGGCTTGGTGGCGCAATCGATGGTGGACACCTGATCAACGTCAACAGTACCAAGCCACGATGCACCTTCGTCTAGAAAATCGTTTAAAGGTCCCTGCCTTAACAGCGGGAGCTTTCTTGGGTTATCTAAATCCCCAATCGAAATATATGATTCAGGGAGAAGCTAGCGAAAAATACCATCTCCGCATTTTACAAGAATACAATCTTCGAAGCAGCAAAAACCATCTCCGCATTTTACAAGAGTGCGCTCTTCGAGAAATTAATAAACAGCTTAATCTCTGGTTTTGGCAACGGTGGTGGGGTATTGGGATGCCACAAGCAGACCTTCAATCTATCAAAGGCTATTGGCTTCGACTTCGAGCTATTCTCGCTTTACCTCTCGATGATTTGATTAGATATGAAGCTGCTTTTTTACAACACTCACAAACCGGTTTTCAGCACCGTAATCCCATGCTCACTCCACCGGCTCCCGCTTATCGAGTCAGTACTGGAAGTATGCCTGCAACCACTGATGCAAGATCAATACTAGCTCCTAAATCCAAAGAAGCAGAATTACGATTAGAAGACTATTGGTCCCAAGAACGACAAGATAAAATTGTAGATCGATTACGGAGAGGTGAAACTTTGCCATGTGAAGAATCTCTTTTAGCCGAACTTTATGGGATCGATCTCACAGCTCTTTTAGGCAAAGGAGTTGAACATGAAGCTGCCATTTTAAAGCAAATCAGAAATCAAAAAAGAACCTTATGGCGTTTGGCTCATCCTAATAGTGCAGCAGCAGGAACTTTGGCAGAAGGGCCTGCTACTCAGCTCAGAACTTGGTTAACCAATGAATCTATTCAAAAATTAAACACTTCGGTAAGGCTCCATTTAACCTCCACCATAAGACCTACTCTAAGACCAGGCAGATACAGCCGCTGATGAAGAACATTGGGTGAATCATGTTTATGCGCCTTTAGTTAGGGATGAAAAAGATGCGGTAGATGCTCTTACACAAGCAAATGATCGAACTGAAGCTACAGTGGATCGCTTCACGACCACTGTCGATGCCTAGGAACGTGTAGTAAATACACTTGTAGAAGTGAACAATCGTTTCGATACTCGACTTGCGAATCTAAATAAACAACATGGCGGAATAGAAGACCGCATTGATGATCTATATCGCTTAAAGGGATTACCTGTTCCTGGTCATCCTCCATCCGCTCCCTCAATCGGCAGGAGATTCGTTGCAGGTGCTGCTGAAGAAGCTACAATAGGAGCTGCAGCCACTGATGGAGCTACTCTCCTACCATCCTCCAGCGACCATCAGCGAACCCCCTAGTCATAATTTTCGTTAAATCGATACAGAGACAACTAAAAACACAATTTAGATTTAGCTTAGCCCACTAGAAAAGTCTTAAAAAACTTAACGAGCCCAGCTACAATTTTGGCCTTACACCCGCATCAAGCGCTAAAATTGCAGCCTTATGTTCATCTGAGATGCGAGCTTTATTTAAGAATTCTGTGAACCCAGGTGTGGCTGAAAGAGCTTCATAAGCTAACAACCGCTCATCTTTTTTAGCTGCCTCAGCTTTTAGTGTTCTAACCTCGCCCTTCAAAGCAACATTGTCTTTAATCAACTTTTTATTACTTACTTTTAAAGAATCAACCGTTACCTCAAGGGCTGAAATGCGATCTTCGAGCTGCGAGATAACATCTGTATCAACTTTAACAACTCGAGCAAGATCTGAAGAGTCAATCGAAGCCCTTAATGCTTCATTCTCAGCATCCCTTTCATCAGCAGTAGCCATCATTAGCGCAATTATTTGAAATCGTGGTTGCTTAAGTACAGTCAACAATGCATTTTTTAAACGAGCCTCTTCGCTCAAATTTAATATCCTACCCATGAAACCCGTGGGTAATTCTTTCCTTAATCGCTCTTGAAGTCTAAGGGCCAATTTTTCTGCACGCTTGTGTTCACGCATATCAAGATTTAGATTTTTAAGAAAAGCCCTAACAGTAGGAGAGCGCTTCGCATCTGAATTGTACATCACTTTATGTGCCCTAATGACACTATTAATTTCATCTGTCAGTTCTGAGAGAATTGTCATAATTATACCTATTTTTAACGAGTTAAAGGAACGAGAACACCCCAACAATAAATTTGGTTAAATCACACTGCTACAACTAAAAACACAATTTATATTTAGCTTAGCCTACTTGAAAAATCTTAAAAAATTTAACGAGCTCTAACCCCAGAATTTGGACTTACACCTGTATCAAAAGCTAAGATTGTGATTTTATGAGCAGCTGAAATTTCGGCATCTTTCAAAAATTTAGCGAATCCGGATGCTTCAAAAAGTGCTTTACAAGCACATAGCACTGCATCATCTGCAGCTGACTTAACTTTAAGTTCTTTTACCTCAGCTTTTAATGCGACCTTTTCTTCTATCAATTCAGCATTGATCCTTTTCAATTCATCACAAGTTGATTCGAGTACTAAAATTCGTCTCTCCACTTTAGCCAAAGCTTTATTACTGACTCTGACTACCAGGGTTTCACTTGAAGAAAATTGTGTCATTTAAGCGCTTTTTTTCGGCAGATTGCTCATCTGTAGTGGCTATCAAAAGATTAATCAACTGAAATCTTTCTAGCTTAAGTACTGCTAATAGTGCTTTTTTTAAGTGAGTCTCTTCACTCAATATGAACTAATTTATTACGTTGCCAATTCCAAATTAGTTGACATTTTAGTAGCAGGCAATTACTGCTACTCTCCCCATTCATCTAGCCACCCCTTCCTTAATGAAGAGTCTAAATCTTGTTTATAAATCATGCGAATAACTGAAAATTCATTTTTTAATCCAAATTCGACCAATTTTTTGAACCAAGAAAGAAGAAAGTCATCATTATTAAGATTGTAAGAAATGATTATGTCTAGCTGCCAAATGATCGACCGGCTAATTTTTCGATATTTCTAAATTTTTTAACAAGATACTATATAAAATTCAGGAACAGTTAATGGTTTTCCCATCATTCAAACAATCAAATTAAAATTAAAGATACGGCAGGTGATGTAACAGATTAACTCATCCAAAAACTCTTTAATTGGATTCAGCTCAAAAGAAGGTGGAACGGGAATTGGTCTCTCTTCCACCAAGCCAATCCTCCAGGCCTTTGGGGAAGATATTGATTGCCATCGGCTGGATGGAGACTGCATTGAGTTTATGTTGAGTTTTCCTAAGCTAGCCCAATAGGCGTGATTATTTTTGTAGGTTAGTGCCAAGCGCCAGCGCGGCCTAACAAATAAAATCTCTCGTAAAAAACACGAGGTTTCTTCCCTCTAATATCCTGCTATCTTCCTCAGGATGACAAACAATAAACTACACAAACCACATGATGCTATTGCAAAGCAGTGGCTTTCTCGGCTCGATGTTGCACGTGATTTCTTGAATGCTCATTTACCTCCCTCCATTCGAAATCACTGTGATTTAAATACTCTTAAAATTGAGCCTTCTTCTTTTGTCGAAGAGGATCTCAAACAACTCTTTTCCGATCTTATTTATTCATTGAAAATTAACCAACATACCAGCTATATCTATCTTTTGTTAGAACACCAAAGCTCACCTGAAGCCCTCCTGCCTTTTCGATTACTACGATATCAAGTCGCACTTCTCCAGCGCTTCTATGATCAAGGCTGTAAAACTTTACCCATTGTCATTCCCATGGTGATTTATCATGGTGAGAAAAGCCCCTACCCTTATGCGACTCAACTCGCCAACTGTTTTGTTGATCCTACCTTGGCCAGTGATGCCATGTTTAAACAAATTCATCTGATTGATTTGACCATAATAGAAGACACCTCGATTCTTCAACATGAACGGGCTGCTCTCTTAGAGATGATACAACGGCATATTTTTAGTCGGGATATTATGATTCATTTACCATTCATTAAAAAGGCATTGGTGATTGCAAGTCATTATCCAGATCTTCATGAACCCGTAAAAAGCATGCTATACTACCTCATTAAAACAGCAGACTACCCGGATGGCTCCACCTTTATCCATGAATTAATCAACGACCATTCACCTTATCAGGAGGACATTATGACTATTGCTGAACAACTTAAACAAATCGGCCGGGAAGAGGGTATGAAAAAAGGCATGGAAAATGGCCTAAACTTAGCACGAGAAGAAATCATTCAAAAGATGCTCGCAGCTGGTTTAAGCAAAGAAATGATTGAAAAAATTCTGGGCTCTCAGTAAAAACAAAGAAATAAATTCCGAATTGATTCCACATTGATCCTCTGGTCAAACTATCAAGCTTGAGATAATGGAATGATACCTCACTTGATTTTTTTGTATGTTGGTGCCAAGCACAGCGCACTAGTGTCCGGGAAAAATTCTCAAGAAAAATAAGAACATAGCTGATTACTAACGGAGAATCGATTAAGATTCTCCTCCTCTACCAAAAGGAGTAATCAGCTATGAAAGCAAAGAATATCGTGTTTCA
>CAIQCE010000263.1 GCA_903870185.1 uncultured Gammaproteobacteria bacterium | reverse complement strand
CTATATTAGCTTCCTCTAACAAACCCTCTACCACTTTGAAATGAAGCTCTAATTTCCCCATCATTTCTTCAGGGATTCTCATTCCTCTTTTTTCTACCCCTCGAATTTGAAGCAGAAAATCCGATAGATTTAATTTCAAAATACTTAATATGTTAAGACGTGCTACAGTCTTTTCACCTCCTAACGTATGAATTCGCATTCTCAAGCATTCTAAAAATTCACCCAACCAATCCTCTAATATGGGCTGGAAATGTGCCGGTATTATTTTCTCCTCATCCTCCTCCTCTGATATTCCCGCAATATCCATAAAGCATGCATAAGCTGAGGCAAAAACAGGTGATTTTCTATCTAAACCATCTGAAATTAGCGGCATTTTGTCTTTATAATACCCCCTAATACAGTCATATCGAGTTATTAGCGGCCGTCTTGTAACAGTACCTACATTGAATCCCTCAATGGCATGGACAAGTTGTGCGGCGACACTCAACTCAAATTCTGTGGGAAGTTCTCCAGTTTTACTTTTCAATTTTGGATCCATCCCTGCCCCCTTAATCAAAGCCTCCACACAATCAGCCACATGATCATCTAATCGCATAATACCCATTAACTTTGCTTCAAATTGAATGCTGTTATAGACAAAAGCAATAGCAGCCTCTCGTTTGCCCATCGATTGAACAGGTACTCCAACCCAAGCGCCCTTATTCGGATTCCCAGGACAAACAGCGGTAGGAATAGAGCAAGCTTCGGGAGCTTTATAACCATGACAAATGTCGTCAACAACCTCAAAATGCTCACCCGTATCCCAATCTGAAAGTTTCTCAGCTTTATAGAACCTGTGGCCAATTGCATAAGATTATAGGCCAATCGAGCTTGATCAGTTTCTACATAGACCAACAATCTAGCAGCAGCTCCATTGATATGATTAAGTAGGATGTGTCTTGGAATTCCTATTCGCGCACAAACTGCAGTTAAATAAAATGCATATCCTTTCCAAGTACAATTATTGGTTGTTTGAACTAATTCACTGATCCAAACACCATCAGCCCCACAAGCCGGATTAGAAATCAATGCATAAAGTTTAGAATATATCTCTTTCAAACTATCAAAATTTCTTTTATTCCTTACTGCAGTGATAATTTCCGTTAAAATTGCATTTAAACAGCCCCAGGATCGATTTCTTTTCCAATCAGATCCCAACTGAAGACAATGGGCTACACGAGAACTTCCATACCTGTGATCCCATGATTCCATAGCACCCATATGCACATCACCAAGATTATACAAATTAACAGTGACGTTCATCTTTTCATCTTTAAAAAACTCTAAATAAATAGAATGATCACCGCTTCCTACATTTAAAAGAACACGACCATTAACTGACAATTCATCAATAGTTTTTTCCAACTCTTTTTGAAATACCTTAATACCAATATGCTTATCATGCACATTATCCAGTACATTATGAAGCACTATTGTTTTTTCCATAACCTCGACCTCTTCATTCAGAAGATTCCAAATAAAATTGTCCTCACAATAATCAACCCATTTAAGCGATTCAAATAAGAGGAAGTACATAAGGGAATAAAACTGATATGGGATCAAACCTTCTTCAATCACTGGGGCAAAAATACCTTTTTCCTCTTCTGGTGCACAAATAATCTGCTCATCCTTACACATTGCGAACCCATCACGAGTCACTCTTGTCTCACATGAAGCAGAAATCGACGTTACAATTTGCCCAGCATTCGCTACAATTCCATTAACAAACTTACTTGGAACTCCCAAACGTGATAATTCAGCTGAAACCGCCTGCAGGCTTTGCCTCATAATAAATCCTAAATTAAATAAATAATGTCCGATAGATTACCATCACTAAACACCCTATTAAACTCATATCTTCATAATTGTTCTTTTAATTTCTGAAAAATATTCAACAAAGATGCTTTACTTAACACTTCAGATTCTTTTTTAATAAGCATCTTATGCGTATTATCCAATAAATCATCTCTTTTAAATTTCCTTATTTCTAGATATAAACAAGCAATGGCAAAAAAAATGGTCATTATAACGGCTACAAACAACTCAGACAGCATCACCACATGTGAATGTAAAAATGCATAAAGATCTAAATTCCCTAATTCCCTCGCTATATCTGGAAATCCTGTGGTATAAACGAAAGTCGATGCAAATCCACCAATAGTAATTGATAATAAATTAACCCCTATTGATAGTGATTTTTGCTTTAACCAATTCAATCTTGAATTGGATGAAGATGTATTTTCAACATTTGATCTTGTTAAGACATTCATGAACCCAAAATTAGAGCCTGAATGAAAATTTGTTTTATTTAAAGATTTTTTCTT
>CAIQCE010000262.1 GCA_903870185.1 uncultured Gammaproteobacteria bacterium | reverse complement strand
TATCGGTCAACACAAAAAAATCCTTCTCAAAACGGATGAGTCCATATATGGCCCGCGCTGCGCTTGGGACCAACCTACACCGGGACCGACCTACACGAAATATAGCGTACCCTACAAATACTCAACCTTCACAATCTCATAATTTACCGCACCCTGAGGGGTTTTGACTTCTACTTCATCACCCTCAAGCTTCCCAATCATGGCACGAGCAACAGGAGCGTTGATTGAAACTTTTGATAATTTGATATCGGCCTCATCATCGCCGACAATTTGATAAACCACTTCCACATCAGTGTCGAGATTGATTAAGGTAACGGTGGAGCCAAATATGACCTTACCTTCATTTTTAATCTTTGAGATATCGATGACTTGAAGATTCGCAAGCTTCGATTCAATATCCTGAATCCGGCCTTCAATAAATCCTTGCTGCTCTTTAGCAGCATGATATTCCGCATTTTCCTTAAGATCTCCATGCGCACGAGCCTCAGCAATCGCTTCAATAATGCGATGCCTTTCCACTGATTTTAATTGTTCCAACTCAGCTCTTAACTGAGCTTCGCCCTTCACGGTCATAGGAATACTGGCCATAAATTACCCTCTTCTATTAATATTCGGGATCATGCTAATCGTAAATCAATGATGATGCAATTCCTGTAAACTACTAATCTTAAACGCCTGATGGTCTTCCAAAGCTTGGCAGCTCGCCTCAGCACCTGCGAGTGTCGTGGTGTAATACACTTTTCGCTGCACCGCGGTTCGACGAATCGCATAAGAATCTGCAATCGCTTGCTCACCTTCGGTGGTATTAATCACAAACTGCACTTCCCCATTCTTCAACATATCAACAATATGAGGCCGACCTTCATGAACTTTATGCACTAATTTAGCGGGAATATTGGCTTCTTCTAAGATTTTCAAAGTACCTATTGTTGAAACAATCTCAAACCCTAACTGCACCAATCGTCGAGCTAAATTGGTGAGATACGGTTTATCTCGATCACGCACACTTAAAAATACTCGCCCCTGACGAGGCATTGATTCCCCACACCCAAGCTCAGCCTTCGCATAAGCATCACTGAAATTTTCGGCAATTCCCATGACCTCACCTGTGGAACGCATCTCAGGACCTAAGATCGGATCCACGCCTGGAAATTTCGCAAATGGAAATACAGGCTTCTTAACCGAATAATAAGCGGGAATAATTTCTTCTAAGCACCCCTGTTCTTTTAAGCTGCGCCCCACCATGCAACGAGCGGCAATCTTCGCTAAAGAAACCCCAGTGGCCTTCGCGATAAAGGGAACCGTTCTAGAAGCCCTAGGATTCACTTCTAAAATATAAATTTCATTATCTTGGATCGCGAACTGAGCGTTGATCAAACCCACGACCCCTAACTCCAACGCTAATTTTTTAATTTGAGATCGAAGTTGATCTTGAATTTCAGCACTCAAACTATGCGGAGGCAATACACAAGTCGAATCTCCCGAGTGAATACCCGCTTGTTCAATATGCTCTAATATTCCACCGATCAAAACATCCTCGCCATCACAAACTGCATCGACATCGACTTCAATCGCTGCATCTAAGAAATGATCCAGCAGCAAAGGTGAATCTTTAGAAAATTCTTCGGACCGATGCATGTAGCGCGCTAATTCTTGCTCGTGATAAATCACCTGCATTGCACGGCCGCCCAAGACATAAGAAGGCCTCACGACGAGAGGATAGGCAAACACCTTCGCCAGTCTTAATCCCTCTTCCACGCTACGCACAATACCATTCGGAGGCTGGCGCAAATTCAATCGTTCTAATAGTTGCTGAAAACGTTCGCGGTCTTCAGCGAGATCAATTGCATCCGGCGTTGTGCCGATAATCGGAACTCCATTTTCTTCCAAAGCGGCTGCAAGCTTCAATGGAGTCTGGCCACCATATTGCACGATCACACCTTTGGGTTTTTCTAAAGCGACTACTTCCAACACATCTTCTAGCGTCAAAGGCTCAAAATATAAGCGATCTGAAATATCAAAATCAGTAGAAACAGTTTCAGGATTACAATTAATCATAATCGTTTCATAACCTAACTCTCGCATCGCTATCGCGGCATGCACACAGCAATAATCAAACTCGATGCCCTGACCAATTCGATTAGGACCACCGCCTAATACAATAATTTTTTCTTTCTGAGACGGGTTTGCTTCACACTCTTGTTCATAAGTGGAATAAAGATAAGCGGTATCCGTCGCAAATTCAGCAGCACAAGTATCGATACGTTTATAAACTGGTCGAATACCTAATTGATGCCGGGATAAACGAAATTCATCTTCTTTAATATCTAACAAAGTCGCCAATCGCCGATCGGCAAAACCTTTTTGTTTAAGGTGGAAAATTTCGGTTTTAGTGAATGAATCCAGATTACGGCCTTTGATCGATTGTTCTAAATCGATCAGTTCTTTAATTTGAACTAAAAACCAAATATCAATATGAGTGAGTGTCTGTACCTCACTGACACTCATTCCAAAACGAAAAGCATCGGCGATAGACCAGAGTCGAGAATGGTGCGTAGATGCCAAGGCTGATTTTAAAATTTCTCGAGCGCCATCAGCTTCAATATCTATCTGAGGATCTAAACCATACACTCCAATTTCCAAGCCTCGGAGTGCTTTTTGCAAAGACTCCTGGAAATTTCGACCTACTGCCATCACTTCACCCACCGATTTCATTTGAGTCGTTAATTGAGGATCAGTCTGGGGAAATTTTTCAAAATTAAATCGAGGGATTTTAGTCACAACATAATCTAAAGTCGGCTCGAAAGAAGCGGGAGTTTCACCACCGGTGATTTCATTTTTAAGTTCATCGAGGGTATAACCAATGGCTAATTTTGCGGCGACTCGTGCAATTGGAAAACCGGTTGCCTTGGAAGCCAAAGCAGAAGAGCGAGAAACTCGGGGATTCATCTCGATCACCATCACGCGGCCATCTTTAGGATTCACTGCAAACTGAACGTTAGAACCGCCCGTTTCTACACCGATCTCTCTTAAAATCGCGATCGCATCTCGACGCAAGCGTTGATACTCTTTATCCGTCAATGTTTGAGCTGGGGCGACTGTAATGGAATCACCCGTATGAATCCCCATGGGATCAAAATTTTCAATCGTACAAATGATGATGCAATTATCATTACGATCTCGAACCACTTCTAACTCATATTCTTTCCAACCGATGATGGATTCATCGATCAACAATTCTGTAGTAGGCGAAAGCTCCAACCCTCTTAAACAAATTTCCTCGAATTCTTCGCGGTTATACGCGATACCACCCCCACTTCCACCCATCGTAAACGAAGGACGAATGATAGCGGGAAATCCCACATCGTCTAAAATTGCCCAAGCATCAGGCATACTATGAGCCAAACCAGAGCGAGGGGTTTCAAGTCCTAAGCGATTCATCGCCTGTTGAAATAATTGACGATCTTCGGCTTTATCAATCGCCTCTCGATTCGCACCAATTAATTCCACATTATATTTTTCTAAAATACCTTCACGAGCTAAATCCAAAGCACAGTTCAAAGCCGTCTGACCACCCATGGTCGGTAACAAAGCACTGGGGCGTTCTTTAGCAATAATCTCAGCGACGACTTGCCAAGTAATCGGCTCGATGTAAGTCGCATCCGCAATTTCAGGATCGGTCATGATGGTCGCTGGATTCGAGTTAATTAAAATCACCCGATACCCTTCTTCTTTCAGAGCCTTACAAGCCTGAGTTCCTGAATAATCAAATTCAGCCGCCTGCCCAATCACAATAGGACCGGCACCGATAATCAATATGGATTTTAAATCACTTCGTTTTGGCATAACTCTTTCTTTTTTAAAGTTTAATTTCGGTACCAGTTA
>CAIQCE010000261.1 GCA_903870185.1 uncultured Gammaproteobacteria bacterium | reverse complement strand
CTATATTCAGCATCATTCTCTGTATCGAGCAAATAGGTCGACTTGTCATTCCAATCATAAAAGGATTTTTTATAAAATTCTATCCACTCAGCTTCGTTTACTATTAAAGGAAATCGGTGAGTAAACTGACAAACTTCACATTCTATTATTTTTTGAGATCTTACGGAACCTATGGCTTTTCCATGGTGTTGATGATGTGTATCTGTGCTTCCTTGCATCATAAATTTCCCTATTAATTTTGTTGTTTTTTAAAGAATGTGCCAGAGAAAAAAGGCGTGTAAATTTTATAAGATTACTAAACGTCTGTAAAGTTAGGCAATTAAGCAATCGTACAGAATCAGGATACAACAGCTCAGCACCCTATCATAGCTTTAATTTTCCCAACAACAGCCCCGCACTCCTTGAGAGGCCGTTATGCTTGGCGCCAATATCCTACTGCGGCTGATTAATAATCTTCACCAACTGCTCATAAGCCTCATCGATGAATCGAGGTTCCTGATAAACCCGCCACATCAATAAAGAACCCTGCAACTGAGCTACAACCCCTGTCGCTAAAGCATAAGCTCGCTCAGGCGAACAACGATCTTTGATTAAATTAACCACTGCAGTTTGCCAAGCATCAAAATATTGCTTCACAGGTGCATTGAAAGCGTCTGCTACGTCAACCAAGGCAATACCTAAAAACCCAACTAAAGCATTATCCATTCGCTCGCAAAAGAAATGCTTGCTGCCTTCCAAAAAGCGTTGGTTACGCTGCTCAGGTGTTAATGAGATATTCATTGCAGGTCTGAAGATATGCTCTTCACAATATTTTTTCACCATGCTGATGGTTTCTAGAGCAATGGCTTCTTTTGAAACAAAATGATGAAACAAGCTGGATTTCTTAATATTACAGGCGGCTGCAATTTCACTTAAGGAAGCACCACTATACCCTTTTTTAATAAAGAGCTGTGCAGCGGCAATTAACAACCGACTTCGCATATTGGGTTGCCTACCTACCGCAGGGTGGGTTAGAATGATTTCTGACATGGCGTAATCCTCTCAAACAGGTATTGGCTAATGTTATAGGGTGCATGGATGCTGCAACATTCATGCACCACAATTCTTTGATCTCCCAGCCTACCACGTGATTATTAAAATAGTCTTAAATGAGTAATTTTTACTCCGTCTTTGGATTTATGGTTAAGGTTTTTGAAAAACGTCTGTTCTTTCGCTGTATACGACAAAAATTGCAAGAGGGCACCCACGAGAAGGCCTCTACAGCTATGCACAAAACCGTCGTCCTCTGGCTTGTTAATAAATGTAGGTCGGCGCTAAGCCCTGCATAGGCGCCTAGCTAAAATACCTGATGAACTCGACGCAGGGTGAGCCCGACAATGAGAACCTAGGTAGAATTCAGAAAAGAAAGGAATGGATCCCGCGGACAAGCCACGGGACGACAGTTTGGGCAGGTTTCGTGCCCGCCTAGATTAAATTAAGTTTTGATTAAAAAACTAGTTAATTCATAATTTTTTAAGATAGACCAAAAGCAACGAAATCGCGGCAGGAGTCACACCAGGGATTCTAGAAGCTTGTCCAAGGGTCAAAGGTTTAACAGATATTAATTTTTGCCGGACTTCATTCGACAAACTCTTGATTGCATCATAATCTAAATCAATCGGGATTTCATATTCTTCATGGCGCCTTTGTTTAGTAATTTCTTCATACTGACGCTTGATATAGCCCGAATATTTGGCTTGGACTTCAATCTGGTCAGAGACTTGTTCATCCACTAGCGATTCCATTTTTTCTAAAACCCGAATCAATGTGGAATAATTAATTTCCGGTCGACGCAATAGATCCATCATAGAATATTCATGTTCTAAAGTTTGAGAAAAATGATCTTCGAAGAATCTGGCCTTGTCGGAACCCGCTTGAATCCAGGTGGATTCTAAACGTTTTTGTTCAGCCAAAATGGCTAATTTTTTTCGCTCAAACAAAATCCATCTTTCATCGTCTACGCATCCCAACTCACGACCCATTTCAGTCAATCTTAAATCTGCATTATCTTCACGCAATAACAATCGATATTCTGCACGACTGGTAAACATCCGATAAGGCTCACTCGTTCCACAAGTAATCAAATCGTCTATCAAAACTCCGATATAAGCTTCATCTCGTTTGGGAAACCAAGGATCTCGTTTTTGTACTTTCAAAGCGGCATTGATTCCCGCGATTAATCCCTGAGCACCGGCTTCTTCATATCCAGTGGTTCCATTAATTTGCCCTGCAAAAAATAATCCATCGATAATTTTAGTTTCCAACGTTGGATATAAATCTCGAGGATCAAAATAATCATACTCAATCGCGTAAGCCGGTCGAGTGATATGACAATGTTCTAATCCCGGAATGCTGTGCACAAACTCTTCCTGAACAGAGTAGGGAAGACTCGTTGAAATTCCATTAGGATAATATTCGTGAGTATTTAATCCCTCTGGTTCTAAAAATATTTGATGAGAATCCCGATCTGCAAAACGAACCACTTTGTCTTCAATCGAAGGACAGTAACGGGGCCCAATCCCCTCGATCACACCTGAATACATAGGAGACTGATGCAAATTCGAACGAATAATCTCGTGAGTCTTGGCGGTGGTATAAGTGATATAGCAAGGAATCTGAGTAGGGTGGTCTTCTCTCTTCCCTAAAAATGACATCACCGGTGTGGGTGTATCACCCGGTTGAGCCTTAAGCTGCTGATAATCGATCGTTCTGCCATCGATTCTTGGCGGGGTTCCTGTTTTTAAACGACCCACTCTAAAAGGAAGAGCTCTGAGTCGCTCTGCTAAAGCAATTGCCGGTGGATCACCCGCTCTTCCACCTGAATACTGGTTTAATCCGATATGGATCTTCCCACCTAAAAATGTTCCAGTGGTCAGAATCACGGCGGGAGCAAAAAAGTGTAACCCTGCTTGGGTAATCACTCCTTTAACTTGCCGCTCTTCTATAATTAAATCATCCACAGCCTGCTGAAAAATACTCAGATTTGGTTGATTCTCTAATTGATTACGTATGTATTGCTTATATAAAGCGCGATCAGCTTGGCCACGAGTCGCTCTTACGGCCGGGCCTTTGCTCGCATTCAATACCCGAAACTGAATCCCAGAGTGGTCAATGGCTCGAGCCATTACGCCTCCGAGGGCATCGATTTCTTTAACCAAATGACTTTTGCCGATTCCCCCGATCGCGGGATTACAGGACATTTGTCCCAAAGTTTCAATATTATGGCTGAGTAATAGGGTCTTCAGGCCCATTCTGGCCGAGACTAATGCCGCTTCAGTGCCCGCGTGGCCGCCTCCAACAACAATAACTTCAAAATGATGGTTCATACTCATGGCCCGGATTGTACATTTTTTGACAAATACTTTCCAATCTATCTATCAGTGCCTGGCACCAATCTTTATTTACCAATACAGAAGCTAGAAAAGATCTTCCCTAGAAGCTCATCCGCCGTAAACTCACCTGTGATCTCCGACAAAGCTTTCTGAGCCTCTCTCAAATCATCTGCCAATAACTCATAAGCATGGTGCTGCTTCAATTGAATTTCACCATGTTCCAAAAATTTTTGAGCTTGCCCTAAAGATTCTAAATGTCGTCTTCTAGCACTGAAGCTACCTTCAGGCAATTGTTCATAACCCATTTTTTCTTTGAGCTCTTGTTTCAAAAGATCAATGCCCTCTTTATGTTTAGCAGAAAGCGCGACAACTAAGTGCCCCTGTTCTAAACTAATGGCTGGAGCCTCTTGTAGCAAATCAATTTTATTTTTGATCACTACCATCGGTAATTTTTTAATAGCTTCTCTAAAACCTTGAGGAATACTTTCCAATGCTTTTGCTTCATTATGTTGAGTAGCATCGATCACCAATAACAATACATCGGCTTTTTCAATTTCAAGTTGAGCGCGACGAATACCTTCTTGTTCCACCGGATCTTCAGAATCTCTCAACCCTGCTGTATCAATAATATGAAGCGGCATACCATCGATATGAATTTGCTCTCTCAAAACATCACGCGTTGTTCCAGCAATTTCTGTCACAATAGCGGATTCCTTTCCACTCAGTGCATTGAGCAAACTGGATTTACCAGCATTAGGTTGCCCAACAATGACAGCACTTATGCCTTCTTGTAATAAACTGCCTTGGTGAGCCGATTTAAATACATTATTGAGTCGCTCCATTAATTGGGTTAAGTCCCTTGCAAGAGTGCTCTCTTTAATAAAGTCGATTTCTTCATCGGGAAAATCAATGGAAGCTTCCACAAAAATTCTTAATTGTGTGAGTTCAGCTAAGAGTAAATTAATTTCTTTAGAAAATTCCCCTTGCAAAGATTTTAAAGCAGCTTTTGCGGCTTGCTCTGTTGAAGCATTAATTAAATCACTAATCGCCTCAGCTTGAACTAAATCTAGTTTCTCATTGAGATAGGCACGTTCCGAAAATTCACCAGGTCTTGCAATACGAATACCTTCTTCAACTAATATCATTTTCATTAACTGATCTAAAATGATTGGGCCGCCGTGAGCTTGTAGTTCCAAAATATCTTCGCCGGTAAAAGAATGAGGGGCTTTAAAATAAATAGCGATTCCTTGATCAATCAAATTGGAGGCTTGATCTTTAAAATCCAAAAATGAGGCTTGCCGTGCCTGAGGTAATCGACCCAAAATCTTAAAAGCAACTTCTGCAACCTTCGGACCTGAAATTCTAACAATACCAACCCCTCCTTTTCCGGGAGGGGTTGCAATGGCCGCGATGGTGTCCGTAAAATAATTTCGGTTCATCGATTATTTTTTATGTAATTTTTTATGAGTCTCTTGATACTGACGCATGATATACCACTGTTGTGTAACCGATAAACAGTTGTTAACGAACCAATACAAGACTAATCCTGAAGGAAAGGATAAGAAAAAACCTGTAAAGATAACGGGTAAAAACATCATCACTTTCGCTTGAGTAGGATCAGGTGGAGGCGGGCTCAATCGTTGCTGAACAAACATACTGATTCCCATCAATACTGGCAAAATATAAAAAGGGTCTTTTGCTGAAAGATCATGAATCCAAAGAATGAATGGGGCTTGTCTTAGTTCCACACTTTCAAACAACACATAATAGAGCGCAATAAATACAGGAATCTGAATAACAACCGGCAAGCAACCACCTAATGGATTAATTTTATCTTTTTTATAAAGCTCCATCATCGCTTGATTGAGTTTTTGTTTGTCATCACCAAAACGTTCTCGAAGAGTTGTAATCTTGGGTTGGAGCTCTCTCATCTTTGCCATCGAACGATAACTAGCTGCTGAAAGTTTATAAAATAATAACTTAATTAGAATAGTCACTAATACTATAGACCAACCCCAATTACCGATGATGGAGTTAATATGATCCATCACCCAGAAAATAATTTCAGAGATCATCCATAACCAACCGTAATCGATGGTTAAATCTAATCCGGGTGCTACTCGATCCAATCGGCTTTTAGTTTCAGGTCCAATATATAATGTGGAATTAAAATTAATAGATTGATTACTGTCTATTTTAAACTCCGGGCTTACGAATCCAACCGTATAAACTTTATTATCTTCTCCGTCGCCTAAAGAACTGACATGAGAATAATAATGGCTAGCGACTGCAGAATCTGGTACCCATGCCCCTAAGAAATAATGCTGTACGATTGCAAACCATCCATCTTTAGTTGCGTTACTAATATTTTCCTTTTCTAGTTCAGCATAAGTGAATTTTTTGTAACGCTTTTCTGGGCTGGAGATTGCTGCGCCCTCAAAGCTTCTAGGTTGCATAAATCCATGAGAAACTGATTGTGGTCTTTTCTTAAATTGAGAATAAAGGCTAGTTGTCCAAGGACTCGCTGTATGGTTCTCAATTTGATCGGTAATTCCGATGGCATAATCATCTCGTTTAAAACGATAGGTTTTAATGACAGAGATCCCATTAGCTGTCACTCCCTTTAACACAACATCCAATGAATCTGAATTATTTGGCAGTTGATACTCGGCTTGGCTAGTATTGTAGGTTATTGGTTTTGAAGAGGCCTGTGTTAACCCCGTTTCAGCAATATAAAGTTTTGTGGGATCATTACTTAAAATTTCAACTGGTATATTTTTATCTCCCAACGAATCAGGATACTTCAATAATGCCGCATTTATAATTGACCCACCCACCGCATCAATATCTAAACTTAAAACATCTGTTTTCACATGAATTATTTTTTGTTTTACAGTAGCTGAAGGGATTGGAGTTATTTCATTTTGGGTTTGTGATTTAGAATTCGACTGATAAGACGTCGGGACAAAAGATTGATCCACCGATTGAACTGCCGCTTTCGCCACTGGAGCTGCCGTTGGATGTTCTTTTATCCAATCATTCCATAAGGTAGTCGCTAGAATGGCAAAAATTGCATAAAGGGAAATTTTTTTTAAATCCATGATCAATACCTATGTTGTGTTGGAACAGGATCACAGCCACCCAAACAAAATGGATGGCATCTGATCAATCTTTTAAACGTTAAATATATGCCTTTGATACTTCCAAACCGCTGAATGGCAATCAGTGAGTATTGTGAACAAGAAGGATAAAATCGGCAATGGTTGCCTAAAATAGGGCTGATAACATAACGATAAACTTTAAGTAATCCGATTAGGATTTTTTGACTTGCGTTCGTAACTGTTTCAAAAGTTCTATTAAGCATGGGCGCAGCTCATTATTTAAATCTTCACTAACTGATTTTTTTGCCACTAATACGATATCAATCCCTTTAAGCTCATGTTGACTTAATCGAAATTCCTCTCGAACGATACGCTTTATCCGATTTCTTGAAACCGAAAGTCGCGCATGGGCTTTTCCAACAACCACACCCAGCCGTCCTGTATCTAGGCTATTCAATCGGTAATATAGAGTAAAAAACCGACTGTATAATCGTTTGTTCGCTTTGAAAACCGGCTGATATTCCGAACGCTTTCGGATTTTCGCGGATTTCAGAAACTTAAAATTAAGCACTTAGGCGTTTTCTGCCCTTGGCACGACGTCTTTTAAGGATTGTCCGACCTGCTGCCGTTGCCATTCTTGCTCTGAATCCATGAGTGCGTTTACGTCTAAGATTACTTGGATGATAGGTAGTGCTCATCTTTTTACACCTGTTTTAACTGAAATATTAAACCTTGATCTGAATCTAGGTTAAAGGATTGGCCATAATAAGTAGTGAGGGCCCGCCTGTCAACGATTAGCGAATTTTTCTTTATCGTTCAATACACTGACT
>CAIQCE010000260.1 GCA_903870185.1 uncultured Gammaproteobacteria bacterium | reverse complement strand
GCGAGATATCTTCGATTACATCGAGATGTTCTACAACCCGAAACGGCGGCACAGTAACAATAATCAGCTATCACCGGTAAACTATGAGAAGCAGTACTTTTCGAGGCTTGAAAGTGTCTAGCAAATTAGGGGCGATTCAAAATGAATGCGGCTCCAGTCAGCTCCTATCTGCCGTTAGCCAAGAGCTTAATAAGCGATATGGGTATTGCTATGAGCGACATCGACTTATTGCCCACTATCTCGGCCGCGAATGGGTCGTTAAGAAATCTAATCCATAACGTGGAGAGACTAGCTCGACGCAACAAGGGGGTCTTATGAAGCAAGTATGGATTGTTCAATCGAAAGATGAAAGGTATGTTGTAGATGCTTATGACAATGAGGCGGCTGCAAAGGATTGTGCCGATTATTATCGAGGCTGGATTCATAAATGCTATTCAGTTGATGTCGAATCAGAATTTATAAAACCAGACGATTGGGAAGATTACGACGATTAATAATTAGGTAATATGCAAACATACCCCTAAAGCCCGCTTATTAGCGGGCTATTTTATTTGTCGTTTAAAACGACATTTTTTCTATTCCTACAAATTGAGAGATTCCAAGTAGACTTCATCTCCCCGCCTCTTAATTAAAGTATTTGATAAAAGTCCGACCGTATTTGCATCCTTAAATGCGTTCAGAAAAATCTTGTCTGCTGAGTGATTTTGATTAGTAAACTTAGCCATCGCAAGTGATAAAAGCCCCCTTGCGGATATGAACTGAATATTGTGCTTCAAAATACTTTTATAAAAATTCTGTGATAAATTTCCCACCTTACTAGAACATAACTCATGGTCTTGTGGAAGTAAATCCTTTTCATCATCACCAATTAAAAGTAATTTAATTGAGGAAACTTTATATTTGCTCTTTAATCCAAGCCCAGAAAGCTCTTCGTCATATGCCAATATTTGGGACTCGTATCTACCTTCGGCCATGAGTTTTTTTAGCCCAATTTTTGCCTCCATAACAATCAAGGTATCTTTTACCAACACACAAATATCTAGACGTCCGTTTCGATTTCTGCCTCCAATCGTGAGGGGAATTTCTAAACCAATCTTTTCATTAATGCCAAATAGGTACCTAGCTGTATTGCCACCCCATACTGAGATATTTGTTGTTTCTTGTATCCCAGTATATTTTTCAAAACTTTTATATTTGATATTTAAACTATCTAAAGAATTTTCGGAGAAGTTAATGAGATGAGTTTGAATTTCTGCTAATTCGATCTTTGAATGCCCGCTAAAGCTTGAGCATGATGGAACTGCCTTAAGGTCGCCTGAGAAATTAATTTTTCCACCAGGGCAACTAAATGCACATGAGCCGCATGAGATACATTGATCTTGATTAACACTAATTGCGTTTAGTGCTCTGTCATAAGAAATGCAATTGATCTCATTTGATAACAACTCATCTTTACTTTTCGCCGCACCTTCGTCACCAAGAAAAATAGGTAGGTTTTTATAAATCTTATGTGTAAAGACCAAACATGGTGGGAGGCCAACAGGAGTCAGTTGATAGATACATGTCACTTTAGTCTAGCCTTTATATCTGCAAGTAGTGCAGAGGGAGCGCCCTGACTCAATTCATTCAGATCTATTTCATTCATTGGCCTCAGTACTTGTCCCGATTTTTCGACAATAATTCCCGCAGAATTAGCGATTTCAATTTCAATCAACACAATCTTCTTTAGTTCTACCAAATTTAAAATATATAAGTTAGGATTGCCTTTCAGGAAATCTACTATCGCATCTATTGAGACTGTTTGGCTTTTTTTAAAAGCATTGTTTAGTAAATACAAAATTGCAAAACGTCTATTTTGTATCACGGCTGTAGATTGCATTGTTGCCTCTCTCACCTCAGCCTGATTATTCTCGCGTAATGCCTTAGAGTTTTTTGTTAGATTGTTATAGTCAAGCGTTCTCCTAACGCAAAAATTATTTTGTGTAATTTTTGGAATACCCAATACCTTAAATTTTCTTTGTCCTCTTTTTTCGGCAAGGACATATGATGCCGATTCGATATGAGCCCTATTTACGCTGTACGTGGGGAGATGCTCTGGCTTAAAAAAACCAGCAGAAATTCCCCATGCAATTAAGCAAGACCTAGTTCTAGTATTGCTATCTTGCTCGGATCCGCTAGAAATAGTGATTCGACTTCCGTTGTACATTACTTTTTCTTCTGTAATTGGGTAGCCTACAACTAGTTCAGAAGTGTCAAATTCACCTATATTTTTTTGCAATACCTGCCCCAAAAGACCAACCATTGGCCCATAGCTTAAAACTGCCTTTACGATAATTGGGTGCATATCCTTGGAATAGAAATCTGTCTCAGCAAACTTCTTTCCAAGCGGGGTTAGGGTCACAGCGCCCCTATTGTCTCTAGTGACCAATCCTAAACCATGAAGGCTGTTTACTGTATTGCTTACTTCTTTTGATTTTGTAGTGTCATTATCGATACTGTTAGTAAGAGAACAGCCAGACTTATCAAGCGCCGCCTTATAGCGACAATGCTGTATCCCCAAGTTTTCTTTTTTTGTTAAGTAGTCGCAGAAGGAATGAATATTTACTGCGTCTACATTGAATTTAATCTCATTAAACCTAAATGAACTGCTTGTATTAAATTTAATGTTTATTAGCTTGCACATACTGTGCAAACACTGAAATCTAGCCGCTGGATTTCGATTGATTAAAAATGCCACTAAATTTACCTGACTTGAGATTTTTTATATCTTCAAATCTTATATCAGGAAGCTGATCCGTAGCAAATTTATCAGTTATGGCCTTTTGAGTGATATCAGGGTAAATAACCAATCCTTTATAGAGCCTCTTATTTCCATTGCCCTCAGCACTTGAAATGATTGTTTGAAGCTCGAGAGCGGCCTCATCTACTCGTTTTGAGCTGGTGAATTTACAAAGAACAACAAATTCATCAATCTTAAAGACCATTTCTATACGCTTTGGCCTGCTGCCATAAGGAAACTTCACTGACAAAAAGACTTTCGTTTTAATTACCCCCTCAACATCGAAGGCATGATTTATTAACTGTTGATCTTTGTCTAGGTCTGCATAGTCAATTAAGCATTCGCGTACAACTCCGTCTGGCTCCCCTATAACTATTGATGCCAATGTGGAGTTGAAGTTAAATTTATTTGATATCAATTTCATATTGCTGACCTACTGCGTTCAGCTTTCTTTTAATAAGCGGCGCGTAGTCAGCATTTAACTCGTAACCGATCGCCTTACGACCTAGGGCTAGGGCCATTTTCGCCGTAGTACCAGTGCCCATAAATGGATCAAGGACTGTATCCCCCCAAAAACTATATAACTTAATCAAGCGTTTCGGTAACTCATCTGGGAAAGGGGCTGGATGCTCCTCAGACTTTGCCTTAGCTGGCTGCATTTCCCAAATAGAATTGATTGCCCAGTCTTGCCACTCTTTTGTAGTCAGCTTTGATTTTTCCTTAATTTCTTTTGGGACTGGCTCTCTTTTCCCTTTTTTAGAAAAAACTGTAATCCACTCATAAGGGTACGTAGTAAAGATATTTGGTGGATATGGATAACTGCCAAATGAACTAAATCTTACGATTTTTCTCTTATCCCATATGAACAAGCCAAACTGATACATATCGTTTGTTTCAAACATAAACCTGCTGATGTCATCCAATACCAATCTTGTCTCTCGACGATCAAATCTTGCAGCCTTACCCGTCAACAAGAATGGCATGATGTTTATACAGAGCTTTCCATCTGGAGATAATACTCTTATGCACTCTTTCCAAACCTTATTTAATTCTTCAATATAGGCTTCGTATGAAGTGCTGCCAGTTCCAATTTGGGCATCATTGTCATAGTCTTTCAGTGTCCAATATGGCGGGCTAGTTATTACAAGATTGACTGAGCCGTCTTTAATATCAGACATATCTTGTGACGACTTAATATAAATTTGTGCATCACCAATCTGAAAGCTAGTATCTTTTGTTTTTACTTTTGCCATACGATGATCTGCTCTTTTCTGGCTGTTTTATTAATTTCATCAAATACTTGAGATGTTGAGTTTGTATAGGCTCTTTCGACAACCTCAAGCAACTTAAAGGGAGTTAGCTTATTAAAAAACTCCCCTCCATTTATAACTTTTCCGTGAATTTTTTTATCTCCCACCACAAAAATTATTTTTGCGCCCGGCTTGCACACCAGATACAAGTCGTCTAATACTTCTTTCATGCTTTTTTCATAAGTATTAAATTTTTGTATCAAAGAGTCCCGAATGGAATCTCGTTTTACATCAAAAATATCGTAAATAATTTTTGCATAGTAAGCCGTATAGTCTAGGCAATCAAAATATGGTGGGCTGGTAAAAATATAGTCTACCGAATTCTTTGGCAATATCTTTGAAACTTGTCGAGCATCTGAATAGTAGATCTTTGAATTATTCTTCTCTAGAGGATAAAAATGCTTCTTCAGCTTGTTAAGAAAACATTCATAAAAATCAATAAATTTCTTAGGTTCAATATTTTTTCCAACAGAGCTTGATGTCCACATGTAGTGATTGCAACCCCTAGCCGTCAAGCAAACGGCCCCCATAAAGCAAGACTTTAAATACGCGGGCATATCACCATAAAAGCTTGCTATGGCTGCGATTTGGTCCCCACTCTTTTCATGAAAATAAAATTGGGCTTGAGTGGAGAGCTTTTTCTTACCCTCAATTTTCTTTGCTTTATCAATAAATGCATTTGCAACTGAAAGCATCTCTTCTTTTTGGTGGGGAATATTAAGCTTACCCTCTGCAATTGTTACAGCAACTGGATTCATATCGAACCCAACAACATCCATTCCAAGTTTTGCGCCTTCGTAGAGTATGGTGCCAGATCCACAGAAAGGGTCCAATAAGATTGAATTCTTATCAAATTGCCCCACAATCTTTTGAGCATCTATAGAGGAAATTTTTCCTCTATACGGATACATCCCATGGACTGACTTAGGGTTATTAACTGAAGTTAAGGTCTCAAATTTGAACATTTTTATTTCTATTTTTTAACTGTTTCATTATATGGCCTCTAATACTTGTTGATTGAGATATAGAGCCCTTCTAAATGATCTCTCAGCCTCTACAAATTTTCCCTCTGAAATAAAGTATCTACCTCGAGCCATCTCTAACCCAATTTCCCAAGCTGTTCTGTATAGAAAATTT
>CAIQCE010000259.1 GCA_903870185.1 uncultured Gammaproteobacteria bacterium | reverse complement strand
TTGGTGGGCACGCTAACGCTTTGCCCACCCTACGCTATTGAGTAAATATTGCTTATACAATAGGCCACTGCTGTTGAGCATACGCCCCATCCCAAAACATCCATTCCAATTGAGCCGAACGTTTAAAGGCTGTGAACATTCTTTCCTGGGTGAAGGTAGAGACGCTGGCACTGAGTTCATCCACAATCTCAATGGCTAGCTTGACTGAGGCATTAAATTCCTCCCCGCTATAAAGATCAATCCAGTTTTGATAGGGATTAGAATCAACTCGTGGCTTTTGTGCCATCGCTTTTCCGACTTCTCCATAGATCCAAAAACAGGGTAATAAGGCCGCAGTTGCGATTTCAACTGTATCAAGGCTCGCGGTTTTTAAGAGAAAATGAGTGTATAAAAGGCAGGTAGGGCTGGGTCCTTTTTTCAGTAAATCTAAAGCTTCGTATTGTTCTAAATAATAAGCATGAAGATCCTGCTCTGCTTTAATCGCCTCTAACGCGAATTGCATAAATTGTCGTGCATGATGAGTATGTGGCAGTCTGGCAGAGGTTAAGGCTAAAGCTTTGGAGAATTCAGCTAGGTACAAGGCATCCTGAGCCAGATAATAAACGAATTTTTCTCGGGGCAAAGTCCCTGCTGCAAGTTCATGGTTAAAGGGCTGTGCTTGAATAGCCTCAAGGATAGGGGTGATGGAATTGATGAGTCGGTTGGTAATCATGACATTTCCTCTACAAGGTGATAGCTGAAAGATGAATGCAGCTTACCGATTTTTTAGGCAATAGGGTAGGGTTTATTATTTAAGCGCTGACGATTCGGGACGGGACTCGAAGTGGAATGGTGAAGTTTTGCGGGCCATGCCCAACACCGGGTAGCTGATAAGCAGGGATCGGAGAATTTTCTGCAAATCGGTGTAAGACAGCATTAATTTTTTGAGTTTCTTCAGTATCACTGAAAAGAAAATCGCCAAAGATTATAGCGGCTGCATCATGAATGATATTTGATTGTAAAAGATGTTCTAAACTTCTATCGACTTTATAAGCTCTTTCGTTGAGTTCTTCGATCAATAAAATTTTACCTTTAGGCTTGATTTGCCATGGTGTGCCGAGACTGCATTCTAATAAACATAAATTTCCACCGATAATGGATGCGTTAATTTCGGCCGTAGAGGCTGCTTTTGAATTAATAGCCTCTAAAGTATCGTAAACAATTTCTGATGATCGACCTAATAGGAAATCATGAATGATTGAAATGCTGGCATCATCAATTGCGCGATTGCCAACTTGTCGTGCTCCGGGTCCATGAATCGTTGGCCAGTTCCAAATGGAGTCGAATAAAAGATGTAAGGCTGTTGCATCGCTAAATCCGATAAAATATTTGAATGCTTCGGGGCGTGGGGCCGATAGTAAATCGGGAATTAATCGAGCACAACCGTAGCCGCCACGAAGACACCAGATTGCCTTGCTATCAGAGTCATAAAGCGCTTCTTTTAATTGGGCGAGACGAATAGGGTCTGTATTGGCGCAGAGTAAGTCTTCACCAAAGATTCGATCGGGGATTTGAGGAATCAGTCCCCAGTTCTTTAAAAATGCTTCGATTTGAGGAAGGTCTTGCTGGCTGCCGATACTCGCGGGGGCGATGATATCGACCTTGTCACCTGGCTGTAGAGGCTTCCATGTTCCAGCAGTATTGATAATCAGTTTAGGCATGGGGGAATGATAGCATGGGGTTTGGTAAGGGGGTAGGGTGATGCAAAACACGGGGTTGCTAATATAGGCTGCTGCTTGCTATACTGTATTACAGTAATACGTAAGGAGGTAAGTATGATATTCTCGACTTTGACGTCAAAGGGGCAGGCAACGATACCTGCTGAAATTCGTCATGCACTTAATTTAAAGCCAGGCGATAAACTCACCTTTGAAATTCATGATCAGAAGGCTGTTATCGCTAAGGCCAAACAATTTGATTATTTGTATCACGCTGCCATCTCCGATACTTTAAGCGAGTGGGATTCACCAGAAGATGATGAGGCCTATCATGATTTATGATCCACTTTCTATTGTTATCGTGCCTTTCCCATTTACTGATAAAGTGCAGACTAAGCGTCGCCCAGCCTTAGTTTTAAGCAATAAACAGCATCAAAATGAAACAGGGCATGTAAGTTTGCTCATGGTGACTAGTGCAAAGAAAAGCGCTTGGAAAAGTGATTATTCGATTGAAGATATGCAATCTACTGGATTGAACAGCCCTTCTATTATTAGGCAAAAAATATTTACTGTAGATAGTAGATTAGTCATCGAGTGTATAGGTGAATTGTCAGGCCATGATGCCATAAATGTAAAAAAAGTGTTAAGTGAGCACCTTTCTATTAAGCAGTAAGCTTATTAGTCTCAAATACTCTAATTTGCTTGAAAAATTACGTCCCCCTTGAAATCCCACAACTCGTACCCATATATGATCCAATCTTAATAAGGAGAGGAACATATGACCGTAATAGCAGAAGAACAAAAACTAGGCTTTGAAGCCGAGGTTAAACAATTATTGAATTTAGTCGCCCATTCCCTGTATTCCAACAAGGAAATCTTTCTAAGAGAATTGATCTCTAATGCTTCTGATGCAGCTGATAAGCTTCGTTATGAAGCTTTAACGGATTCAGCTTTATACGGTGACGATCCTGAATTAAAAATTTGGATTGAAGTGGATAAAAAGCATCACATCGTTACCATTCGGGATAATGGGATAGGGATGAATCGCGAAGAAGTGATTGCCAATTTAGGAACAATTGCCAAATCAGGCACTCGAGCTTTTAAAGAAATGTTAGGCGATCAATCTAAGGATTCACAATTGATTGGACAGTTTGGGGTGGGATTTTATTCGGCCTTTATTGTAGCGGATAAAGTGGTGGTTAGATCTCGTCGTGCAGGAACCACTACAGATCAAGGTGTGTATTGGGAATCTGAAGGTCAGGGTGAATACACGATTAAAAATATTGAAAAGCCGACTCGCGGAACTGAAATCGTTTTGCATCTTAAAAAAGAGGAAGAAGAATTTTTAGAAGAATATCGTTTGCGAACGATTATCAAAAAATATTCCGATCATATTTTATTGCCGATCATGATGCCGAAAATGGAATCACCGAGTGATAAAGAAGATGAGAAAGCTGAGAAGGGTTCTGAGTTAGAAGTGGTGAATCGTGCGAATGCTTTGTGGACACTTCCTAAAAGTGAAATTAGCGAAGAGCAATACCAAGATCTTTATAAGCACATCTCACATGATTTTGAAAACCCATTGGCGTGGAATCATTCTAAAGTAGAGGGTAAATCTGAATATACGACATTATTGTATATTCCGACTCGAGCGTCTTTTGATCTTTGGAATCGTGATCAAAAACGTGGATTAAAACTTTATGTTCGTCGCGTGTTTATTATGGATGATGCGGAACATTTCTTGCCAAATTATTTGCGATTTGTGAAAGGTGTGATTGATTCAAATGATCTTCCTCTCAATATTTCTCGAGAATTATTGCAAACCAATCAACAGATCGACAGCATGCGCGGTGGTTGTGTGAAAAAGATTTTGTCGATGCTGGAAGATATGTCGACAAAAGAACCTGAAAAATACTCTACTTTTTGGAAAGAGTTTGGTCAGGTATTGAAAGAAGGTCCTGCAGAGGATTTTTCAAACAAGGATCGAGTGGCGAAGTTATTGCGTTTTGCAACCACTCATGTTGATAGCGCCGAGCAAACCTCAACACTACAAGATTATATCGGTCGAATGAAAGAGAAGCAGGATAAGATTTATTATTTGATCGCTGATAATTATATTGCTGCTAAAAATAGTCCGTTGCTTGAAGTCTTCAAGAAAAAAGGCGTTGAAGTTTTACTGCTGAGTGATCGAGTGGATGAATGGCTGGTGGGTCATTTCACT
>CAIQCE010000258.1 GCA_903870185.1 uncultured Gammaproteobacteria bacterium | reverse complement strand
TGAGATTTGGAACAAATTTTGAGTGCCGCGATGGAAAATTATTTGCCGTAAGTTCGATGATGATCGTTGGAGTTCGTGACCAGATTTCTAACTTTTTTCCGATTAATGTAGAAATGAAGTCCTATTGTGAGTTCATTCCAGGCAGAGATGCTGACGATCCTGCAAATGGTTGGGTACTAAGACAATACGAATTAAAAGGAAATCCTGCAAGAGTTGCCTTAATAAAAGATATAATGATGGGAAAGGCTGATCTTAAACTCATTACTGAAGCTGGATCCAATACAAAACAATTCCGTTGGTGTGTGTTAAAAGCTGTGCATAAACACATGAAACGTGCGACATTGGCTCACTTGAAAATAGCAAGATATCCAGGTACACAAAATCCACTCTTTGCCTATTTGGCCACTTTTGAAAATTTGGAGCTTAGAAATAGTGCAGCCATTAAAGATTTGCTTTGGGAGTATTTAGAAAAACTTCATGAAAATCCTTACATAAAACCTTCTGAAATGCGGCAAAAAGTCTGGCTAGATCAAATATTAACCGCGCGTCAGGAATCCTTAGGGGATGAATTTGACTCGATTGATTTTTCACAACCTTTGGATGCTATTCAGCTTGAGATACAATGTCGTATCAGATTGCTCGATGATTTGCATGAACTCATCAGAACTGCAACAAATAACAAAGACCCGCGATTTGCACACCATTTTAAAGTCCCAGTACTAGAAACTCGAACAGAAGCAAGAGCGGGAGCTGGGTATGGGTATTAATCACTTTTATTATCTACATCCAGACATTATGAAATTTGGCGAAGATCACCATCGAGAAGATGTTTTGATAATCTTCTTACCACGCCCTCAACAACGACTTACTTCTTTCCAACGTTCTCATCCAGTAACGATTCAAAGGAGGCACTGATGAAATTTTGCGTTGAGGGGAATCTTCAGGAAACTCTTGGCATAGCTGTGAGTGTGAAGCTAAATCTTCTAACGTATCTCGATTGACTCCGTAGGTGTGAGATAGAAAATCAATGGCGCTTTCGGTGAGTTCGATCCCATAGTGTTGAGTCAAGGAGCGTGCTAACTGTTCAGCTGATTTGCTGAGATCTTTTTCTACTTCATTGACTAGTAAGCTTCCCCAGCCTGTTTTCATAGCGGAATTTAATTCCAATCGAAATCGATCAAAATGAATTGCATTAGCACTTTCAACTAGATTGCGAACAGAGGGATTCGATAAAGGAATGAACTCAGTTAAAATCAAAGCGGATTCAATCGCAAGTTCTTTAATTGCATTGACTGTTATGGGTTTGCTAGTGAGCGAAAATAAGTCACCTATTTCTTTTTTAGAAGGCTTTAATTGGAAATTATTAAAATGAGGGGCTAATGCTTTAGCAATCGCCCATTTCTCTTTTTCATCTAGAACAATTTTTTGTTCAATAATTCTAAGCCCACTTTGTCCTCGACCTGATCTAAGGGCTGTTGTGGCATTGCTGTAGCGACTCGATATAGATTTCCATTTTTGAACATTTCTATCGAGCAAAAATTGTCTTCTATCTATATGGCTGAAAGTTCGTTGAATTTTTTGATAGAGTTCTAATGCTTTTTTTAAAATTTTTACTTGAGCGCTAAGAACAATCATCATCGAATAGGGTTTGTGAATGCCTTGATTGGCTTCTAGTTTATTAATGCTGTCACAGAGTGAGCCAATGGCATTTTTCGATGATTCTAATAGCTGTGAAGCTTCTAATCCAATTTGAGATTGATCATTTTCTAAGGCGCCACATTCGACTAAGAAATTAATTAAATTATGTAAGGCGCTGTAAAAATTAGCAGTCGCAATCCCGTAATTGTTGCGGGCTTTTTCTAATGCATCGGCCGCTTCCGTTAAGACTTTTCGACCTCGGTAACGAAATGTTAAGATCAAAATTTTCCGGCCACAAATTAATTCAAAGAGAAAGGTCAGCATCTCTTCTGCATCTTTTAGTGTCATGAGATTTTTATTGTCGGATTCAGCCGCCTGTAAGATTCTTGAAATAAAGCCTTCTTTTCGAGGAACACCTTCTTTAAAAGTAGGCAGGAGTCCATTAAGACGTTGTTCTAAAAGATGGGCTGCTTCGGGTGTGCTATTTCTTAGTTCGCTGATGAGCTTTTGAATGTTTGATTGATTTTGGTGATAAATATCTTTGGCAAGACAATTCAACCCTGCACGATAGTAAATTTCAATCTTAAAAACGAGATTGGCGAAATCGCGGTCAGAACATAAATCATAAACAGCTAGCTGAATCGCTTCTGGAGTAGCGGTGGCACTTCTCAACAAGGCAATTGCTCCCAGGCGTTTTCTTAATTCAGGTTCATGGGAGCTTAAGTTAAGATCTCGTGTTGAAATAATTAATTCGGGCAATTGATCCATTAAGAAAGCTAAATTTTTTTTCAGGCTTTTTTGTTTTCTTCCTCGAATAAAAGTCGTGAAAGTTCGAACCAATAATCCGATCAAGCCCGCAATGGAAGTATAAACGGCCAGATAAATAATATTTCCCATGGGAGCTGTTTGGTGATAGCCCAAGAGATAACCACTTTGTAAGGCAATAAAAGCAGCGGGCCCTGCTGTCCATGCCAGTTGTATTAAAGTAAGCCCCCATGATTCTTTTTCGACTGCTTGTGCCAATTTTGAAAGGCGCCGATCACTCGGGCGCTCAATTTTCATCGCATCATTAGTCACGGATAAATTCTCTGAATGTGGAGCTTGGAAATATTGCGCCTAAGATGCTAGCTTCTGAAGCTCCCGTTACACTCGGGATATTGCTGGGTTTCCCGTTGAGCGTTCTCAAGGCAAACCAAGCAAAGGCCATCGCTTCTATCCAGTCTGGATCTATTCCCATTTTAGCGGTGGTTTGGACGCTATAATCTTTGCAAAGATCTGCAATTCGATTCATTAAATGGGTGTTGTGAGCGCCACCACCGCAAATCCAAACACTCCCAGAATTTTTTAAATGAGTTTGGATGTTTTCACTAATACTACGAGCGGTGAGCTCAGATAAAGTGGCTTGAATATCCTCAGGAGCTATGGTGAATTTTTTCAAATAATTTTCTAACCAGCTAAGATTAAAATATTCACGACCCGTGCTTTTGGGAGAAGGTTGAGAAAAATAAGGGTCTTGAAGTAATGCATTTAATAATTCTGAATGCACTTGACCGCTGGCTGCCCACTGCCCTGCTTTATCATAGTGTTGTTGAAGATGTTCAAAACACCAATTATCCATCAGTGTGTTGCCGGGTCCAGTGTCATAGCCGAGCACTGGTAGTTTAGGGTCAGCATTTAATAAGCTGAGATTAGCAATTCCACCAATATTGACGATACAACGATTTTCTGTAGGCGTTCTAAAAAGAAGATCATGAAATGCAGGTGCTAAGGGAGCCCCGCGTCCACCCAAGGCCATATCTCTTCGTCTAAAATCAGCGACAGTCGTAATACCTGTTTTAGCTACCAGTATATTAGGATCACCGATTTGCAGAGTGAAAGGGGAGGCGGCATTAGGCCTATGGCGAATGTTTTGCCCATGACTTCCGATGGCTGCAATGGCATGACTGGGAACTTTTGTTTGTTTAAGTAATTTGTTAACAGCTTCGGCGAGCAATTTCCCCAGCTCTGTATCAACCTCTCCCATTTTATCGATTTCATCGGGACCCGATTGTATCAGCATTTTTAGGTTGTGCTTGAGTGCTTCAGGAATAGGATAGGCTAATGTATGCAAAAGCTTTGGCGCATGTTCATTTTGAAAGTCGACTAAGACTACATCGATTCCATCGAGGCTGGTACCGGCCATGAGACCTATGTAGATATTTGACTTCAAGATGGTTCCTCGAAATTTAGGCCCCCCAATACGGCAGATTATTTAATCTTGTTCACTGTACTATTAGCCGCCAACTGAGACCGTTGAGATAATTGAAGTTCTGCAAGCACCGATTTAGCTTGATTGAGGAAGCGCAATCGATCTTTACCTTCAATCATTCCAGAAGGAGGTAAGGCGACTTTTAGAGGATCTCTAGGCACTCCATTAACATGGACTTCATAATGAACATGAGGGCCAGTAGCAAAGCCAGTGCTGCCGACGTAACCGATTACTTGCCCTTGGCGAACGGCGCTATTCGTTCTTAATCCACGAGTGAATTGAGACATATGTCCGAACAAAGCTTGGTAATTGTGAGCATATTGGATCACAACCGCATTACCATAGCCCCCTTTTCTACCGATGAATTTTATTCGGCCATCACCAATAGATTTAATAGGGGTGCCTCGAGGCGCTGCTAAATCGACCCCTAAATGCTGATGAACTCGATGTAAAACTGGATCAAAACGTCTGTAACTAAAGCCAGAGCTGATACGTTTATATTGGACTGGAAAGCGCGAAAGCCCTCCTCCTGCTGATTGAAAGTTACGGCCTTGAGGATTGTAATAACACGTATGCCCATTTCCATCAGTGTAGCGAACAGCTTGATGAGCTGTTCCACGAGTATTGAATTCAGCGGCTACGATTTCAGATGGGTTGCCAGGCTTATAAATTAAACTAAAATGATCGCCTGGTTGAATCCTGCGAAAATTGATCTCAGGAGAAAAGATGCGAGTCAGTTGATTAGTCATCGCATAATTCATGCCGACGCTTCGCGCTGTTTCATTCAATGAGTGATGGATCGTGCCACCGACATATGAATAGCGACTTTGGGTCAGTTTCGCTCTTTCTTGTTTAAATTTAGGTTCACTGACGACTGTTTTGAATCCTTCAGAAGCCCGTTGAACCCATAACATTTTGTCATTATCGAGAGAGTACTTAAGCTGTAACAATTGATGCTGAGGCGAGGTTTGTAACTGCATGGTTTGCCCAGGTTTAATATGATTCAAAACCTTATTAGCTTTATTCTGATTTAAGATCTCATGAACCTGATTAACATTAACCCCTGAGTGCTTAAAGATTTTTTCCAAAGAATCGCCATGCTTAACTGTTACCGTATGCCATGGAGCATTGCTGTGAACGGCTGGAACAAGTTTAGAATTTTTATTGACCACTGATGATGTTAGAGCAGATTTAACAGGAGCATTTTTAATAATTATTTGGGTCGCTTGAGCCTTTGGTAAGGGTAAAGGTTGAGACTGTGCCCGGCTTTTAGCTGTGCAAAATTCGGTCAATCCTACTAGGATTAAAAGTGAGCTGCTCGCTGCGATTAGCAATTGATATCGTTTTCGAAGCGATTGAGTTGATGAGTCCTTCATGATTTTTCTTTGCAGCCTTGTTAGCATATGTTATCCAAAACTTTCCAATTCCTAGCAACTTCGGTATAAACACTTAAAACCGATTTCAAAAGTGTAGCAGACCTTTTGGCAGTTTGCTGCCGAGAAGAAGCGAAACTCCATCATTCTAACAGTATATTTTGAAAAGAGGCAATCATGAATTTTACGAGTGAGATATTCGATGAAATTAAACGAGGCGTAGTCGATATTTTGGTTGAGGAAGAATTCAAGACACGCCTGTCAGAAAACAAGCCCCTCCGAATTAAGCTCGGCATGGATCCAACGGCCGCTGATATTCATTTAGGACACACTGTTATCTTTAATAAGCTCAGGCAATTTCAGGAAATGGGTCATACGATTATCTTTTTGATCGGTGATTTTAC
>CAIQCE010000257.1 GCA_903870185.1 uncultured Gammaproteobacteria bacterium | reverse complement strand
CATGTAAGAACAATTGCCTATGAAAAAATAAAATCACAGATCGCTTGCACCCCAAAAATGGAAAACTTAGCTTTACTTTAAACCGAAACACTACACAAGCCTTGGTTCACTTTAGTTTGACGACGCACGATACTTTATAAGATTATAGCAGAAACAACTCATATCGGCAGGAAGATCAGCCGCATCCGTGAACTTAGGGGGATTAAACAGGAAGTGTTAGCCGCTGAATTGGGGGTTAACCAGCAGGCTATTTCCAAGATTGAAAACAGCGAAACCATTGAGGATAATCTCCTGCAACAGATCGCCCAGGTGTTGGGCGTTACTGCCGAAGCAATTAAGAACTTTAGCGAAGAAGCTGTGATCAATATCATTTCAAGTACGCTGCATGATAATGCAGGATCTGTTAATAATAACTGTACGCTCAACTTTAACCCGATGGATAAGTTGTTCGAAGTAATTGAGGAGAACAAAAAGCTTTATGAACGTTTGCTGCAAAGCGAACGTGAAAAGGTGGAACTGCTGAAAAGCAAGTAAGCTTATTTATTTCTTGCGATTTTAGAGATTGCCCAACAATCATTCAATAGCTATTTCCGCAGTGCTCTTTATATATGTAGCTAAAAAAGCAAACCAAGTCGCGCAGGTTTGCTAACCCTTACCGCCCATCGGCGGTAGGGCAAGTAGGTTTTTGGGTGACACAAAAACACAACTTGCAGCATCAAAAACAAACACCTTAACAGATATACACATAGAGGTGTATACAGCTATGCCGAATAAAAAAGGCCCGGCTGGTTTGGCCGGGCTGTGGATTAGAGCAAAAGTAAATAGACTATTGGTTGTGTTTCAAATAATCTAATGCTTCTTTTCCTGATAGCACCTTTGCGTCTGAACAAACGGATAACTTATGAAGTTCTTTAACTATAGTACCGTATTGGATAAATCGAACGTTCGGAGTTAAAGCAATTTCATATGACTTTGCTTTATAAACGTTAGAAACGTTTATAAAAAGGTGTAGCGTATCCGTTTTAATTTCAGTTTTTATTGATACAATACCTTTCATTGAGTCTCCGTAGTCCACTTTAATATTATTTCCATGCCTACAGATTACAACGAGTTTGTCGTTGGCGCTTTGAGTATTTAGCATAAGCAAAAGTGTAATTAATAATGTAAATTTCATATTAACCTATTTAATTAGAACTGTCAATGCTACTGTGCGGAGATACTATTGCATTTGGAGAAGCTTGAATTGAGCCAGCTAATGCTCTTGGAGTCGTAGTCATTCCCATTCCGTCAGAAGCGGAAAGGCTATCGCCCGTAACATAATTCCAAATTGCAGACGAATATCCTGCACAGGTATAAAAGTAAGTCCAATTAATGTTGCCTGGGACACTATTGAACTGTCCAATCATATTATATTGTGCGTTTGTAATATTAACTGATTTTGAGACTGCCCCATACCCAAAATCTATTTCCTTATTTACCCAAAACTCCTGATCGCCTTGATTTCCCCAAAGTGACATCGTAGTTGCGGTTCCGGAGGCAGACTCTAATCTAATCCAGGCATGCCCATCAGTAAGGTCGGCATTAGGGGCTACGTTTGATATGACATACATCTTACCCCATAATGCATTAGGGTCAGGTCCCCCCTGATTGGCATTTCTATTGAATCAACTTATATAGTGTATCTGGGCTTAATGGCTTACTATCACTTCTGCTACTTAAGATAATAAAATATAGCCAATCATTCCTTTTAATAAACATAATAATAATTGGTT
>CAIQCE010000256.1 GCA_903870185.1 uncultured Gammaproteobacteria bacterium | reverse complement strand
CCTAAGATCTTCAAAATAATGAGCTCTATGGTTGAGAGATCGGAGCTTGTTAACTATCTTAATCAATTATTGCAACCACAAAATTTTAAGGACTATGCGCCCAATGGATTGCAGGTAGAAGGTGTTCAAAAAATTTATAAATTGGTGGCAGGTGTGAGTGCTAACCAAGAATTAATTGATACAGCAATTGCTATGAAAGCAGATGCAATTTTAGTTCATCATGGGTTTTTTTGGAAGAATGAAGCTCCTGAGTTAGTTGGAATAAAGAGAAAACGTTTGGCATCTTTGCTTGAACATAATATTAATTTAATCGCCTATCACTTACCTCTAGATGCTCACCGTGAATTTGGGAATAATACACAACTGGGTATTGAGTTGGATTTTAAAGTGGGGGCTTATTTCAAAAATGGTTTTGATCTTGAAATTCCATGTGCAGAAATAAATATTACTCCTAATGAATTAACTCAGCTGATTTCAAAAAGATTAAATCAGCCTCCTATTTATGTACCCGGTAAACCTGAAGTTATTAAAAAGATTGCTTGGTGTACGGGGGCTGCTCAAGATTATTTGGAATGCTTGGGAGATTCGGCAGTCGATGCTTATGTCACCGGAGAAATTTCGGAAAGAACCTATAGTCTTGCACGTGAAATGGGGATTCATTTTTATGCTGCAGGACATCATGCGACTGAACGGTATGGGGTGCGGGCACTAGCATTCCATTTAGCTAAAACATTTCAAATCCATTGTGAATTTATAGATATACCCAACCCAATATAAACCAAGATTCTGTAATTAGAGCCCTCTAGGAAGGCCTGCTCCATTGAATCTAGGATAATAAAAATAGATAATTCAAAGGAAAAATCTTATAGTATCATCTATACTATTTGTAATAGTTAGTATTGTTGAAAATGGAATTTTGATTATAAAATCAACATGATAGGCAGACCGATTGGTAGTTTTTTAAGCCTGGATTGAAGTGTTGATTTGAGACAGGGATTGTTATTATGTGCCCACCAGCTGCTGGTCAGGAAGACGGTCAACATGTGTTTTCTGAAAAAGAAAACCAACTTCTTGCACTCAATAAACAGAATTGGCATGCTGGATTTCAAGCTTTACAATCAGCCAATTGGTATCTTTTTTGGACTTATCTCACCCAATTGCGTGTTAATATTACTTTGGCACTTACTCAAAGAAAACTGCGTATACAGTCTGACCCTAGTTTATCTGATGAAAAAAAACGACTTGATGGGGGGACTGTTACAGATTTAGATTTTCTAGAATATTTTGATAAATTTATCCTCACGGATCCTGAAATCTTGGTAACTCCACATGGATCTTTAAGTAAGGGAAATGTGGTTGAGATTTTAGGTGCTGAAACTTGTATGCTCTATGAGCAAATGTCCGTGAGATTAGAAGCAAAATTTAGTGCTATGTTAGAGCAAAAGACTATTGACCTAGATGTTCCTGAGCAACATGTCAATTTCCAACATGCCCTTAAATGCAATGCATATTTAACGATACTTAAGTCTTTTTTAGGCGATAATTTGGGAAGTGATCAAATACAGGTGGGCCGTAAACAAAATATCGAAAGATTTTTAAGGTCTAGGTCGCTTGATGAAGAGGTCCCTGCTTTATTAGTAACAGTTAATAAAACATTTGAGCTTAAACTCACTGAAGATCAGGCGCGTATATTGCTGGATAGAATAAATGCAATATACAAGATGAATAATGTAGAACTTACAGAAGATGAGTATCACCACGCTGAGGTATGGTTAGTTTCAATATCTCTCTATTTAACCGATAATCAAATTATTCGTTTTTGCACGGAAGAAAATCCAATCACGCTGGATTTAGAGACTCTGCAAATTAATTCTTTTCTTTCTCGTTTACAGAGAGAAAAGAGATCGGTCTATTATACTGCTAAAAGACAGGCTGCACTAAGAGCACATTTTGGCGGCCATGAGCTTAAAGTTAATGATCATCAAAAAAATAATTTTTTAACAACTAATGGATTGCCTCAAGGATTATTGAAGCATATTTTAGAAATTAAACAATTTGAAAATGAAATCGATCAGAGAAATGCTACACTGCTTGAGCAGCTTGATGCCTTCGTTAGGGCATCTCCGATGATTGAGCTAGATGAGATTCGTTTTATGTCCTCTTCAGAGTTGAATATAATCATGGATCGTTTAAGTGAGAAGCAAAAAAAACAGTGGTTTGGATGGCAAAAAACAATTTTAGAAAATAAAAAGACTAGAATTTCAAATGCGATATCTTTGATAAATGATCAGCGGCTTTTAAATAATAAACGGCTGCTGGTTGAGCAGCTTAATGAGTTATCTGTTGATCCTGCTTTGAAGAAACATACTGGTGTTTTTTCAAATATTTATGTTTTATTTGCACCACATCCTACTAAGACATCGCTCGCGGTTCGTAATGTTGAGCAAAAAATGCAAACTTGTGAAGATCAACATGCGCGAAGTTGTCTTGCTGATCTAAGTAGATAGTTTTTTGAATGCAGTTAATTATCTCCTGATATTACTACATATAGTTTTCCATTATTTCTTGCGATTTTAAGTAATAATTGTTCAGGCTTTTGATTAGCTATGTCTTGAAGTTGTTGGACTGAGTTTATCAGTTGTGAATTCGCTGTTAGGATCACATCTCCCATTCCTAAGCCCGCTAGTGCGGCATCGCTACTATCATTGACAGTAATGACTAATGCGCCCTTTAAGTAAGTGCCATCAGGTTGTAATTGGCTGAAGTCTTCTAATCGAAGCCCACCTAGAAATGGGATTTGAGGTTGTGCAATTTTATTAGGATTGCCCATCGTTGCTCTAAGAGTGATTGGTTTGTGGCTTCTTTCGATTGAAATTTGAATTTTGGTTCCAGGTCTCATCAGGCCTAGGGTGCTACGTAACTGCTCAGAACTTTTAATGATGGTGCTATCTATTTTTCGAATAATATCTTCCGGCAAAATTTTAGCATCTCGAGCTGGTGAGCCAGGGATTGTATCAGTTACTAATGCACCTTCTTTATCGGTAATTTTTAGTGATTCAGCAATTTCAGGACTGATATTTTGTGCCAGCACTCCTAACATTCCTCGAGTCACTTTTCCATGTTCTAATAGTTGTGTAACAACGGCATGGACCATATTGCTGGGTATGGCAAATCCTACGCCATTGCTTCCACCGCTAGTTGAAAATATTCCTGTATTGATACCGATTAAGTTGCCTTGCATGTCGACCAAGGCGCCTCCAGAATTACCTGGGTTGATAGGTGCATCAGTTTGAATAAAGCTTTGAAAGCCCTCCATTTGAGGCTCATTTCTATTAAGCGCGCTAATCATGCCGGAGGTGACTGTTTGTGTGAGTCCAAAAGGGCTTCCTATAGCTGCAACAAAATCACCTACCTTTAATTGATCGGAATTACCAAAATTAATGCTGTTTAGCCCAGGAGCTTTGATATGCAATACCGCTAAATCGAAACCTTCATCTTTAGCGACTAGATTAGCTCGATAACGTCGGGCATCTTTTAAGGTCACTACAATAATTTTTTGGTCTTTGACAACGTGGGCATTGGTTACAATAAGCCCTTTTTCTCCATCGAAGATGACTCCTGAGCCTACAGCGTAGCCTTCAATTGAACTGTTATTTTCTTTAGGCATGGGTAGGTTTTCAGACAGAGCTTCAGGGTATGGGATTTCTTTTTGAACGTTGATATTGACGACTTCGGGTGTCACTTTTTCTAACATCGGGGCTAGGCTGGGGCTGCTAATGGGGTTAACTGTGGCTGGTATAGCGGCGGAGCTGGGGAGGCTTGAGGTGGTTAGGGCTAATGATGTGCCTAGAATAATACTGAATTTTTTCATGTATTTTGCCATAGAATCTGCCTCTTAGCTGGATAAATTAGAATCGACAATTGTACATTAAAAGTCAAAATTTGACCAGTGTGTTTGTGTAGGTTGGTCCCAGTTGTAGGTTAGTGCCAAGCGTCAGCGTGGCCTAACAATCCTCTGTGTTGCTTTGTTAGGCCGCGCTGACGCTTGGCACTAACCTACGTTATTGTATAGTCCGGTCAGAATATTCGGCCTACATTCATTCAATCCAGATCAACGATGCAAATCTGCCGGTGGTGCCTTGATCTTGGCGGTGGGAATAAAATAATTCTTTGTCGCAATAGGTGCAGGTATTTTCATGATAAATTTGAGTGACACCTAAGCGTTGGAGATTAATTTGGGCCAATTTATGGAAATCGGCAAACACTTCATCATTACGGGTTTCAAAGGCTGGGAAAAAATTTGGATCCGCTTGGAGATAATCTGTTTGAATAGCTTCATTAAGTTGTAGGTGACAAGGCCCTAGAGCGGGGCCCAGCCAGGCTAACAATTCGGCAGGTGATGATTTAAATTCTTTGAGGGTCGTATCGATGACTCCTGAAAGCAGTCCTCGCCATCCTGCATGGATCGCAGCGATTTCTGTTCCTGCTTCATTGCAAATTAAAAGGGGTAAACAATCGGCTGTTAAAACAGCACAGGCCTGATTTTTCTGAGTCGTGTAACATGCATCTGCAGTTAAGTTTTCGATGGGCTGATCGTAATTGATCACTTCAGTTCCGTGAATTTGAGTTAGGAATTGAATAGGATTTTTGAATCTGAGCTCAGTTTGCAATTGTAATCGATTCGCTTTAACAGCTTCTTCAAGATCGCTTACATGGGCAGCCAAATTAAATTCATTAAAGGGTGCAGCACTATTGCCATTTTGACGAGTAGTAACCCGTGTTTTCACTGAGGAAGGAGCGGGCCATTGAGGAATCAAATAGTGAGAGTGCATAGTCTAGAGCTTGCCTTCTTTTTCAAATGATTCTATTAATTCTTGCATATCCAATGGGATAGGTGCTTCCCATGCCATTAATTCATGGGTGATTGGATGGTGAAATTCTAAGCGAACGGCGTGCAACGCTTGGCGTTTAAAATTTATTATTTGATTTTGTAATTCTGAGCTAATGCCAGAGACGAGTTGAAATTTTCCATAGACAGGATCCCCCACTATGGGATGTAGAATATGAGCCATATGGACTCGAATCTGATGAGTACGCCCTGTTTCTAATTTTATTCTAAGTCGTGTATGTCGAGGGTACCGGGCTTTGATTCGGTAGTGAGTGATTGCTATTCTTCCATTGCCTACAACAGCCATTGCTGTTCTACGAATGGGGTGTCGACCAATTGGGGCATCAACACTGCTACCACTGATTAATTCTCCACGGACTATTGCCTCATATTCACGTGAAATGGCTCGCTCTTGAATTGCTCTGACTAAGTAAGTGTGGGTTTCTAAAGTTTTGGCAATCACCAATAGTCCACTAGTATCCTTATCAAGTCGATGAACAATACCGGCTCGAGGGATATTTTGTAGCGAAGGCTCATGGCTTAATAGAGCATTGAGTAGAGTCCCTTTAGGGTTTCCGGCTCCGGGATGTACGACGAGTCCAGCAGGTTTATTGATAATAAGGAATGAGTCATCCTCATAAAGAATATTGAGGGAAATGGCTTCTGCCTGCCAATCTCCTTGGGGTGTGATTTCGAGATCTAAATTAACTATTTGATCTAATTTAACTTTTTCTTTTGGCGAGGTGCAAGTTTTGCCATTTATTGAAAGCTTTCCTTCCTTGATCCATTGCTGTAATAGAGAGCGTGAGTAGTCCGGAAATAGAATAGCCAGAGCTTGGTCAAGGCGTTTTCCATCCAGTTCAGCAGAAATTTGAGATTCTAAATTAACTCGGTTCATTCCACGTACTTTATCAGGTATAATCCCCAGTCCTCAATGAATTTTGGTGAGATAAGGATAAATGAAAAAAATAACGTTGATTTTGTGCATATTAGGTCTGTTAGTAGGCTGTTCTTCAGAAAAGAAAAACCCTTTGGATAAGTATCAATCCATTGGAGCGGCAGAATTGTTTCACAGGGCTGAGCAAAGCCTGGCCAAAGGGAGTTATGGTGCTGCTGTAACGGATTTAGAAGCCTTAGATAATCTTTATCCATTTGGAAAATATGCTGATCAGGCGCAACTGGATATTATTTATGCCTATTACAAAGATGATGATATGGCAGAGGCACTAGCGGCCGCAGACCGCTACATTCATTTAAACCCAAGAAGTGAGCATGTTGATTATGCCTACTATATGAAGGGATTAGTGACTTTTAAACAAGGGATGACATGGTTGCAGGAAGTGATTGGTGTGGATCCAGTTGATAGAGATTCGGATCATTTAACTGAGGCGTATGCAGCATTCAATCAATTGGTTGAAAATTCCCCTGATAGTCCGTATTACAATGATTCAGTTTTACATATGCAATATATTCGAAATTCATTGGCGAAATCTGAGTATCAAGTAGCACAATATTATATGTATCACAAAGCTTATACGGCTGTGATCAATCGTAATAATTATATTCTTCAACACTACCAGGGTACGCCGAGTGTCGTAAAAGCTTTAGTGCTCAATGTTAAAGCTTATCGGGCTTTGAAGTTAGATAAGTTAGCAGAAGATAATCTAAAAACATTGGAATTAAATTATCCTGATGCGAAGCAGTTGAAGCGATTAAAGAAACATTAATCTATTCTTTAAATATGTGGCGAGTGAAGTGCAGCATGCTCGCCTCATTGTCTATGATTTATAAATTTCAATTAAAATTACGGTACTATTGATTTTATCAGCTTTGTGAGATAATGCCTGCATAAAATTAGGCATATCACCATTTGGCTATATTAGGGCCATATTTAACAGATTGATTTTGTTGAATTAAGTATAAAAATTCTATTAATTAATTCCAGGGGAGTATTATGCCACAGCATGCCGCTACAGTTGCACCCGCAGATTCATCAGGTTCAGCATCAATGACTAGACCCACTACTGTTGCTGACGAACAGTCTAGAACCCTTGCTTCTACCTCTATTAGTTTATATTTATCCATTTTATTAGCCTTTGTCGCTTTAGGCAGTGGAGGCATTGCGACTGCGCTATCAGTTTCAAGTTCAAGTTTATCTTCTTCTACTCAATATGGGATGGCGGTTTTAGTGGCCCTTTCAGCTGCTGCTTTGAGTGGATTCATTATTAAAGGGTTAGGAGAGATTAAGGTGGGAGGAGGCCCTGTTAGATGCAATTGGGCCAGTAAATAGCGATGATAGGGTTGATGCAGAAACATTATTAGGGTTGGGTGCTCGAGCGTCTCGCTTGGCTCAAATGGGACAAGCGTGCAGTGGATTAGCGATCGGTGCGAGTGGGGCAATGCTTGTAACGACTTCGATTCGAATTCAAACAGGAAATGTGAATTTACTGCCCCCAGAGTGGTTGATGATTTATGCCTTATTTACGAGTGGTAGTAACTTAGGTGGATTTATATTATTGACATACTTGGGTGCTCGTAATGCCGATTTACAGGCAAGGAAACATAAGCTTGATCTTGACCTAAAAGATGAAAAGTTTACTGAACTTGGTGCTGATAATTTTAAAAAGATAGGACTTTTAGAAAGCAAACATGCTGCTGAGCTGGAATCTAAGACTCAGCGAGTCAGCGCACTGGAAGCACAATTAAGAGGAGCTGGATTAGCACCAGTACCTCTGAGTCCTCAAAGTGAGTTATCACCTGTAGAAGCAATCGCTGCAGGTGCCGGTTTATTTCAGCGCCGGCATTCGATTGTATCTGCAGCTGAAACAAAAGTTGATCAACCATCGAATGTTGTGGGAGCTGTGCTGGCCACAGAGGGTTCTGCTCATGTTCCACCAGCAAGCCGATAGACTTTAATAAAACTGTGTTTAGAGGTAATTATTATGCCTGATATTTATAGATTGATTGCTCATGGAAAGTGTGAAGATTTGGCTCAGCAAATTAAAGACGGTGTTAATGTGAATGCTGTCTTAGCCCTCTATAATAGATCACCTTTGATGTGTGCTTTAGGTGGATCCTACGAACCTAATATTGAACGATACAGGGCCATGCTTTTGCTCTTAAATGCGAAGGCAGATCCTTTACAAGAGCATCCAGGGGATGAATCTTGGAAAACCACATTTCCTTTGTTGAAGGCTATAACCCGTCGTAACTTAGCCCAGATTCTTTTATTGATATGGTATGTAGAGCACGATTGTAGAATGATTCCGTTTTATCATGCAAGGAGTGAATTAGGTGTGAGTACATTTGCTAGCTATATTGAAATTCAAAATGAAGCTGAAATAAGTGCTGGAAAAGCTCGAAAATATGCTCAGAGCATTGAGCAAGTGGTAATTGATGCAAATAAAGTGAGAAATCTATTTTCAACAACAGAGCGAGCCTTGGGGACATTGCCTCTGACCGCTCGGGAGTATGAGGCGGCAGCTAGTGCTTATGAGGCGGCCGCTATGATCTTTAAAAATAATAAGGATATCGAGGATACTCGAGTTTATTCTTCTTCTTTGCGCGATCCTGATTCCGCCACCCCTGAAGAACTTCATGCTCTTTTTAAAGAGTACTATCGTGAAAAACAACAAGACTGCATTCTAAAACAATTTAATTGTTATGAGTTAGCTGAAAAATCTTTAGTGATTCCAGCGGCTATTTATGAAGAGCAGGCAGATTTTGATTATCATAAGGCGCTTCTTGAAAAGTTGATGAGTTTTTATGCTGAAAGGCATAAGGAAGCAGGTCGTCTTTATTGTTTACGAAGACTTGCAGAAGTGTTGTCTAAATCACCTGCGAAAATATCTGATAGGGCGGTGGCTCATGCAGCAGTTCCTGTTTCAGCAGCAGGGGTTGAATTAGTTTTTGTTTTACCAGGGGCAGCTGATTCTGTACCCGCTGATGATTCTTCTGCAGTGGCAGATGCGCACGAGACAGATTCTTTATTAGCGACCGCTTCTCCTTCTGCTGGGAGGGGTCATTTTTCAATTTTTGGCTCTGGCACAAAACCACTACAACCACCAAAACCAGCCGGTGCAATGCCCACTCCAGCTATTCGTTCTGTTTCTTGCAGAGCGTAGGCGGAATAATTCCGATTAATGGATTTTTTCATTAAGAGGGGGGCATTGCTTAGCCTGTGAGTTTCTAAAACCCACTCGTAATCGGATATCTTCGATCACGCCCAAAGGCAT
>CAIQCE010000255.1 GCA_903870185.1 uncultured Gammaproteobacteria bacterium | reverse complement strand
TTTACTTGCTCTAATTGCTTCTTTGCTTCAACAGCAGAAGACTTTAGTTTTTGTTTGAATTCATTGGCAACCGCTTTTAATTTTTTTTCGTTTGCTTTCAGTTTTGCCACTTGTTGCTTTAGTTTTTCTAAACCCGGATTCTTAGACGCAGACTTTGAAACAGCTTTTGATTTTTTAGATTTCATTAAAAAACTCCTACATTAAAAAAGAGAACGCAGTATAAATTAAAGATTTAAAAAAGCAATCTTAAAAGGTGCCTGGCACCTTTCTTAAGAGTCTTTTTTTGAGGACTAATCTTTTGCTGAAAAATAGTTTTGAGTGCCTTGCGCGCTAATCGCTTCTCCCAGTCGATTAATTGCATAAGCATAAGCCGCTGTACGCATATCAATCTTAGATTGCAGCATGAATTCATAAACAGCATTAAAGGAGCGAACCATAATCTCTTGAAGACGTTGATGAACCTCATTCTCCGTCCAGTAATAACCGGCCTTATTCTGCACCCATTCGAAATAACTGACGGTTACACCACCTGCATTCGCCAATACATCAGGAATCACTAAAATATTTTTAGCATTCAAAATCAAATCAGCATCACTCGTGATGGGACCATTCGCCAATTCTACTATTACAGGTGCTTTGATATCTGCAGCATTATCCACTGTGATCGCATTTTCTAATGCACATGGCGCTAAAATATCCACATCCAATTTTAAAAGCTCTTCATTGGTAATTATTTCTGCAGGAACAGTTTCACAAACTGAGCCTTCACAGTAAACCGCTTTAACTTGATTACCCTCTTGCTTCGCACGAACTAGGCTAGGTACATCAAATCCTTGCTCGCTATAAATACCACCACGAGAGTCACTGACAGCCACAATTTTGTATCCATCTTTGTGCAACAACAACGCCAAATGCTGACCCGCGTTACCAAAGCCTTGAACAGCCACTCGAATCTCAGCAGGATTCCAATTGCGCTTACGCTCTAATTCTTTAATGCAATAATAAGCACCACGACCGGTTGCATCTCCTCGACCCAAGCTTCCACCCAATGCAATTGGTTTACCGGTGATAACGGCTGGGCAATGATGTCCTACAATTTTAGAGTATTCATCCATCATCCAACCCATGATAGTAGGATTAGTGTAGACGTCAGGTGCTGGGATATCAGTATCAGGCCCAATCACAACAGCGACCTGTCGAATATAAGATCGACTTAAGCGCTCGATTTCCATGCGAGAAAGTTCTTTAGGATTCACACAAACTCCACCCTTTCCTCCTCCGTAGGGAATCCCGACCACAGCACATTTCAGTGTCATCCAAAGTGCGAGTGCTTTGACTTCATCGGCACAAACATCTGGATGAAAACGAATCCCGCCTTTACCAGGTCCTCGGCTTTCATTATAACGAACTCTATAGCCGGTAAAGGTCTTCAAAGAACCATCATCCATTCGAACAGGAACCGCTACTTCCAATGCGCTATGTGGGTGCTTTAAGCGTTGTAGGGTTTCAGGTTCAATGTGAGCATATTGGGCAGCTCGATCTAAACGGGACAATGCATCTTCGAAAGTACTTTGGGACATAAAACTTCTCCTTGAGGTTGAAACAAAATAGCTGACAAGGATATCAAAGAGAGTAAGTAAATCAAACTATATTTCATGCTATCGTGTAGGTCGGGCTGCGCTTTTCAGGCCCGACAAACCCGTTCTTTTGTGATGCCAAAACAAAAGAATATGTTGATTTGTTAATGAAATGGACTCATCCACTTCTAAGATATACGGCGTCAAATTAATGCGCCAAAATGATGCTGTTATAGCATAACATTTAACAACTGAAGGG
>CAIQCE010000254.1 GCA_903870185.1 uncultured Gammaproteobacteria bacterium | reverse complement strand
TTAATTTCAGATTCACTTAACTCAGTTAGCTCATGATTCGAAATTCTTACTTTCCCACTACTGGGCTTATCCAATCCACCTAATATTTGCAATAATGTTGTTTTACCTGCGCCGGAAGCCCCCATCACAGCAACCATTTCACCTGCTTTAACGGAAAAATTACAATTTTCTAAAATTGACAATGTTTTATCACCGTCTTGATAGCGCTTAGATACTTGCTCACAACTTAATACTGCCTCATTCATAACGAAGCACCTCAGCTGGTTCAGTTTTTGAGGCTTTATAAGCGGGATAAAGTGTCGCGATAAAACTCATCGATAAAGAAACCAACAATACTTCAATCACATCTTTAATTTCGATACGAGAAGGTAAATAATCCACATAATAAACAGAAGAAGAAATTAATTGCACATTCAAACTATGCTGAAGAAAATCAACTACCGCAGTCACATTCGACGCAAGCAGAACTCCCAAACACAAACCTAAGATAGAGCCTAAAACACCGAGCAATAATCCCTGAATCACAAAGATTGAGAGAATTTCCCATCGACTGGTCCCTAGAGTTCGTAAAATTGCAATCTCAGTTCGCTTATCATTAACCACCATGACCAAACTCGAAACTAAATTAAAAGCAGCTACTGCAATAATTAACAATAAAATTAAAAACATCATCGTTTTTTCCATCGCCAATGCGCTGAAAAATGCGCCAAATTGCTCCGTCCAATTGGTCACTATAAATCCAGAACCGAGCCTTCCCCAAAGTGCATGACTCACCTCCCCTGCTGTATAAATATCATTTAATGAAAGATGAAAACCGCTAACGGTATCTTCTCCCTTGAACAGTTGGTGAGCATCATCAAAATGAATATAGGCAAGACCATTATCAAAGCCCAAGCCATTACCCATTTTAAAAATTCCCGTAATGGTGAAACGTTTATAACGGGGCAATAATCCTAATGGAGTATGAGCTGCCTGTGGAGTTAATAGCACTACCGAATCACCCAATCCAACGCCCAACTCAGCTGCCAATTCATGGCCTATCAGCATATTAAAATCACCCGGGTTCAGAGACTTTAATTTACCTTCAACTATTTTTTCCCCGATTTTTGAAATTTGGGCCTCTTGTACAGGCTCAATTCCCATCACACTAATTCCAGTAACACGGCCCTCATAGCTCAACATCCCCTTGCCATCGATATAAGGGGCATAAGCCTTCACTCCAGGCACCAAAAGCTCTTGATCAAAAGTCTTCCAGCTCTTCCCAATATCACTGTGGGTCATCACAGTTACTTGTGGGGCGACAGCAAAAAATCGATGATAAATTTCATAATCATAGCCATTCATCACAGAAAGAATGGTGATCAAGACAGCCACACCTAAGGCAATTCCAAGCATCGAGGCTAAAGAAATAAAGGAGATAAAGTGATTGCGTCGCTTTGCACGCGTATAACGTAATCCAATTTGCAGGGCTAAAGGTAAATGCATTAAAGATTTATAACATGCCATTCTAACAAAGAAAATCCTTTCTTTAACCCATAGAGCAGCATTTGTCACTAGGAGCTGATGATGAATGGGCCATTGAAGAAGGAGGTGCAGCAGCTATAACACTTATACGTCCAGGTGTCCTCCTCCAGGGTGAACCTTCAGGAACTAATGCACCCAAACCCGATAAGCCAGGTTTAAATAATCCTTGAGCTCTGGAAAGAGTAGCATTTGAAGGAGCTCGAATTCTTAATAAGTCAGGTTGAGAGGGCATTTCAGCTACTGATGCTGTGACCGATGCTGCTACAGGCATTGCGATTCTAGGCATGGTTACTTTAGCTCTGGCTGCTCTTGGCGTTAGCATGCTAGGTGTAGCTGCCCTAGGTGTGACTGCTCTAGATGTAGCTACTTCAGGGGAAATAATTTTAGATAATCGATAAAAATAACTCAATCCCATGAATAAACTACTACCAACGAGCCCACTGATAATGGCTGAAAATTTCAATAAATTCACTATAAATGAAAAATCAATACCCGCTAGATTAGTCAAACAAGTAATCCCAATTGAGAGAGCAAAAATCAAAACTGTTATCAATAGGCAGCTAATAAAACGCTGAGCAAGTGGACCTAAAATAGTTTTTTTTTGACTGATGGATTTGGCAAGCTTAAGTCTCTTCACTGAGTGAGGCAAAGGCTCAGATTCTCGCTCTGCTTTAGTAGACCTCAAGTATTCTGAGTGAGGTAGGAGCTTAGGCTGACTCACTGTTTTAACAATCTTTAATGATTCCGAATGTCTAATTTGTCTCGGACTTAAAGCTCCATTCTCTATAGAATCTGGAGTGGCATAGGAAAAACCCGAACTATCGGTTGGGGTTATAGCTGCAGACGGGACTAACCTTCCTGTAATAGGAGCTAAGAAATGAGGAGTTGAAATAACTCCCTCATCATCTGTGTAAAACTCTGCTTGTTCAGTACCGGTCATCCTCAGACCTCATCCATGAAATCTCTGTTGAACTTTAGTATAGACCATAAAATAAACAAAAAAGAGATAAAGGCTAGATTCTGTATTTAGAGCCTATTACAAAGACCCTCGGGATTGAATCTACTGATTATTTTTGATAATACATAATTCATCATCCCCTGGCTTGAGCAAGGGAATCCAGAAGAATATAGGGTCTGCCCCTAAAGTCGCAGATAAATAACCTTTTCGAGTTAAAAATAGAATTTACTAAGACCTGGTAAGCTAGAAGCTGATTTGAATAAAGCATAATAATTCATTCCATTTTGAAATTTAAAAATGATTTTGCTTCGAAGGGATGGGCCACTCAAGAAGCAATAACCAGACCAGGCCTATCCCCAGGGACAGACTCTATATAAGTTAATCAAAATTGAGTAGAATCTCAGTCTCTCATTATTGAAATCGACTCAGTTTATTATGAAAAATCCTTATTTAAGCCTAATCCAAACCGTGTGGCGTTATGGAATTCCTTGGCGAAAAGCTATTGTAGGCTATTATATAGCCTACATTATTGCCCAAACAGCCATCAGCTTAAGCCCATACACCTTTGGGCGCACCGTTGAGATCTTGCAAGACTTTAGGCCCGAAAGTCTTTTTGATGTCGTCTTCTGGCTAAGCATGAGTGTAGTGGTCTTGCTGATATTTTGGATATTCCATGGCCCTGCACGTGTAGTCGAACGAAAAGTGGCACTCAAGATCCAACAAAAATATCGGTTACATCTCTATGAAGAGCTGACGCGCTTACCCCTGACCTGGCACCAACATCAGCATTCTGGTGAAATTATCACCCGCCTTAATCGTGCAGCGATCGCCCTAAGGCAATTTGCTGAAACTCAATTTATTTATATTGAAACCATTGTGAAGTTTTTTGTCTCACTTGGTTTTTTACTATGGCTTTCTCTACCCATTGGCTTGCTTAGCTTAGTGACTTCGGCTCTTGTGACGCTGATCGTTATTTTATTCGATCTAAAATTAATCCCTCTTTACAACACCGAAAATGAAATTGAAAATCGCATCGGCGCCGTTGTATTTGACTATATCAACAATATGACCACCATTTTAACGTTACGTCTCGGTGAATTAACTCATAGCAATTTAGCTCAACGGATGAAAGCCATTTGGCCGTCCTTCAGAAAAGATGCCGTTATAAACGAAGTAAAATGGTTTACGATGATGGTTTCATTAACACTCGTTCAAGCCATCTTACTAATCGGCTATATTATCCATAGCCTGCATACCACCAACACTGTTCTGATAGGCGTACTGGTTATGCTATATCGCTACCAATGGGACCTCAATACCGTATTTCATGATCTCAGTGTCCATTACAGTGAACTCGTGCGAATGGATACCGATGTGAAAGGCATGCAACCTATTTTAGAGGATATTCATAAACTCGCTCATAAAGTCCCAGGCGCTACAACGGCTAAACACTGGCATGAGCTTCATATTAGTCAACTACACTTTAACCATATTAATAAAGAAGGCGAAGAAATTTTTAGTGATATGGAATTCAGTGTGAAACGTGGAGAAAAAATCGCGCTGATTGGAACCAGTGGAGGAGGCAAAAGCACCCTACTCAATATTTTATCCGGTCTCTATACTCCGAGCAGCGTTCATCTTAAAGTGGACGATATCAATTTTGACTCCCTCGAACCTCTAAAAGCGATCACGACTCTTATCCCTCAAGACCCTGAAATTTTTGAAAATACTATCGCTTTCAACATTACAATGGATTTACCCACATCCGAAGATGAAATTTATACTGCTGTAAAACTAGCGGGATTTTCACCTGTTTTAGAAACTTTACCATTGGGACTTAAAACCGATATTCGAGAAAAAGGACTCAATCTATCTGTTGGGCAAAAGCAACGCCTGGCTTTAACCAGAGGATTATTTGCCGCACGCTTTAGTTCTTTAATTTTAATGGATGAGCCTACTTCCAGTGTGGATCTTCCGACTGAAAAAACCATATTATCCGCCACATTACAGACTTTTTCAGAATCAGCCATGATAGTTTCCCTACATCGCCTCCATCTTTTACCGAAGTTTGATTCAATCATCATGCTGAGTCACGGAAAAATCATCGCCAAAGGGCCCGCAACCGCCCTGCTCGAAAACCCAGGTCCCGTCCGAGATTTATGGATCAGCTATCAAGAAGATTAGATCTGTCAGTGCCCCCCCCCTATGCCCCAAATCACTAATCAAAGGATATTTTCACTATTTAAGACTATCTTAATAATTCAGCATTAAATTATATGTAATCATTCGCCCTCCATACGCCTATAAAAAGGAAAACTTATGCCTACTATTTTTGAGTTGGCTCGAACCAATACTGATGAAGCTGGGAATGCATTAAAAAAGCTGATCCAAGAAGATGTGACTCGATTAAATCAGATTGATCCCATCAATGGTGAAACCTTATTAATGGCAGTCGCTTATGAGGGCAGCCTAATTGCACTTGAGTTTTTAGCCACTTTCTTATCGATTGTATCAACTGAGCTTATCAACAAAAGAAGCCCAAAAAAAATGGTTGATAAGAGAAGCAAAGCAGGAGATATCGTAGGCGAAGATGATGAGGGAACTAAAAGCGCATTACATTTAGCGATAAAAGTTAGAAATCTTCCTGCAATGAAAATTTTACTCGATAAGGGTGCAAATCCAAATTTAGCTGATGGAGAAGATGTTACCCCACTGATGTTAGCGACTCAACTAGGTTTTGAAGCGGGAGTGGACTTACTCTTAGCACACCCTGAAACAAATGTGGATGCAACAGACGTCACTGGAGCCAATGCCCTTCATGCAGCCGCAGAAGCTGAGACCGAGAATAGAGGCTCAATAAGTTCCATCATCAAAAAACTAATTGCAAAAGGCTGCCCTAAAGATCAAAAAGGTGGAGCTGAAAAATCTACAGCTTTAGGCTTTGCTGCTGCTAATATAAATCTAAAAGCTGCAGCCGCCTTATTGGAAGAAGGAGCAAACGCTACAATAGCGGATGATAATGGCGTCACCCCATTAGCAGATGCTATCGACAACCTTGATCCAGACATGGCTAGACTACTTTTAAATCACGGCGCCATGCCCAAAATAGAGGATGCAGATACTCCAACCTGGAAAAAATTTCTTTTAGAAGGCGATTTAACTACTATCCTAGTATTTACAGAAAATGTAGAGCATTTTAAAGCCCTATTAAAAATATCACACGTTGGAATAAGCGCCTATTATAAGCTTCTTCTTGATGATACTGATAAAGCCGAAGAAAAAATTACAATTTTGAAAAAACTGCTTGAACAAAATTTAATTCCGATTAAATTTCATGAGTATCATGAAAAATTATTATTACTGGCTATCAAACACAACGACCCTGAACTTTTAGCATTATTATTTAAAAAAGGCCTAAAATTCAACCTAAAAAGCAAAGAATACTTAGAGGCTTTTTTGAATGCTGTTAAAAAAGGCCAAGATAAAATCGTTCTAAAATTACTCGAGGATGGAGCCAATATTAATGAACGCCTTCCTGCTGGATATGAAAATCCCGTTGTAACAGCCGCTCGACTTAAAGAATATGCAGTATTAAGTCATCTTTTAAAATTTTTAACAGATACGAATGGTGATCATCGTTATTTATTTATCATGGCTGCCAAAAACAAATTGGACTTATTGCTCCATACCTTACTGATGCATTTAAACCCAGCTCTCATAAAAGAATTTGTCAATGCCGGTGGTGGAAAAGATATCTTGCAACCGATGACCGCGCTGATGCATGCCGCCAAACATGGTAATTTAAATATGGTCAGAATGCTCTACGCCCAAGGCGCGAATCTTCATACTAAGAGCTCAGATGAAGGCTTAACGGCTACTTCCATGGCCGAAGCCGCCGGACATCATGAGGTCGTTGAATTTTTAAAAGAACAAGAAAAAAAAGAACTAGAAGAAAAAACCAAAAAAGAGAATTTGAATTCAATTCGTGTTTTCCTTAAAGACAAGACACCTGCTCAGCTTAAAACCATCTTTAGTAATATTAATGCTGAAGGTTATGCCGCTTTGCATCTTCCAATTTTACTAGGCAACTTGGATTCTGTGAAAATTCTCGTGGAAGAATTTGGGGCAAATATCAATCAAGAAACTTCAACAGGCCTCAATGCCCTTGAACTTGCCTTTCAAAACTCTAAAGAAGAAATAGCAAAATGGTTACTAGGGCGAATGTCTGAAAAAGAAGTCTCTTCAAATCTAATCAAGGCTGTTAAAAGTAAGAATCTGAATTTGGTTAAATTTTTATATGCCCATGGTGCTAATATTAAAACTAAAAATTCCGAGGGAAAAAACTTGCTCACTATTGCCTTAGAAGTAGCAGGCCCAACGAGTAAAATTTACCTTTATCTAAAGACAACCCTATTTTGTTTAAATCCCCCAGAATCAATCAATCCATCGGCATCTTCAGCCGCAATGGACTATAGTAGCGCTGTTGCAGAAGCAGAATTAGATGCAGGTGCAGTTTCTTTTGCAGCCTCTTCTGTTGGTGCACCTATTGCAGCCAGCGCAGCAACGGTATCATCTCCAGGCTCTAGTCCTTCTGCTTATGCAGGTGCGGGAGCGGGAGCTGGTGCAGGACTCAGTACTAGTTTCGCCATATTTGCACCTGCAGCATCTTCAGATGCAATGGTCATCGGAATAACTTCATTTACGAAGAATGCGGGTGCTGCAGTCAAGATAGGTCGAGGTGGTAGAGTTCTTAGTGCTGCTTCTGCCCCTGCTGTGGACACTTCACCATCTTCTGTTTCAGCACCTGCATCTTCCCCACAAGGACTCGCTTTACTAAGCATTGGCAAAAGTAGTAGCACAAGCATATTTAGCGCTCCTACGGGAATCTCTGCTCACACCGATGATAGAGGTAGCAAAACAGCACAAGCTGTGTCAGATGATACATCAGGCCCTAAAGCAGTAAAAAGGCGAAGGTTGGATAGATAAATTAGGGGTCGATGCAAGCATCGACCCCATTCTAATAATCACCTTTTTAAAAGACTGCCAATAACATCTACCACAGCTTTACCAACAGGAGCCGCGGCCCTTGCACCATCCGATAACATTGCAAACCCCCTACCAATAGCTCCAGGTTCAATATGAATATCTTTAGTAGCATTATATACAGTACTTACTGCACTTCCCGCTAATTGAAGCCCCCGACCAGCATCAAAGTGAGGAGCCGCTGCTCGTACTGCACTGACTGCAGCTCCTGCTCCATGGGCACCCGCCATCATCACTGCACTAATATTAATATCAGGAAAATGCGGAGCTCTGTCCCGTAGGGCATTTGCACCCGCCGCTACAAAATGTGATGCACCGCCTACAGTTGCTCGTGCCGCGCCTGCTAAATGTGATGCACCACTTGCAGCTGTTCGTGCCGCACCTGCAACCGAGCCTGCTGCTCGCGCTGCAGCGCTACCCAGATATTGAGCGGCATGAGCAGTTCCTTTTAAACCCGCATATAAACCGTGGGCTCCACTTCCAAGACTCTTAAAAAGTTCTTGATCAGCTAGATATTGTTGATAAGGCCCATATCCCAAGCCTCCCCCCGCTATATACTGATCTGCTGTTAGATGACCACTAATCATGTTCTGATAGAGTACAGCTCTTGCATTCATATTAGCCACTCCTTGAACGACTTGAACTGTTTGCGCCAATCCCGTTCCCACTTGCCCCGCCACTGTTTTCGCTTGCTCTCCTGCTTGACCTACTCCCGCTCTCACTCGCCCCACGGTTTGCGTTATACCAGCAGAAGCCCTATTTAGACGATCCTTAGCACCCCTCGCGGCACGAGTAACAGGGTTATTTGTAGCCATTGCTCTCAATGTGCCAACCACGCCTAAGCGTCTTGCCGTTAAACTGGGAGGAACTGGAGAAGGTAGCGGTGCAACCGGAGCTGTTGGTGAGCCACCCAGACCTGCTGCAATAGAAGCAGCAACAAGAGGCTCTGGATCACGATGATGAACTGGTGAAACTGCTTGAGCTGCAGCTGTCTCAACTGAAGGGGGCACAGCGGTCACTTGAGCTGCTGGAGCTGGAGCCGCAGTGACAGCTATAGCTGGACTAGCCGCTTGAGCCTGTAGCCCCGCAGCAACTTGAGGTTTGGGTTGAGCCACATTCTGTTCTGCTTCTTTGGGCTTCGGACCCTTTCGTCTAATAGGGCCAGTTCCACTTGTACGAGTAATATTTGCCCTTACAGCAGAAGCAACAGAATTAACCGTGGTACTCATAGGTCCAGGAACCACCGCAGAAGAGCTTGCAATGATGACCGGAGTAATTGAGGAAACTTCAGGTAAAGCCGCACCAGCTGAAGCAGGCGTGCGCCCTGCCTCGAGAGGTTTTTGGCTCCGGGGTAGAGGTCTTTTGGAGACCACAACAGCTGCGCCTCTGACAGCTACATTAGCTGAAGCTGCCTCAAGAGGCGCTGCAACCGAAACAGGGGGTAACACTTGAGCAGCAGGGGCGGCAGCCGCTTGCTGCCTTTGTGGGCTAAGCAATCGCTTCAAAAGCCTGCTTATAATGGAGGAAAGTGGTGAGAATAAGCGAGATAGCATTCTTCCTACAAAACCAAATCTGTTCAGTGAACTTCCTTTGTTTTCTGCATCAGCACTTCGCATAGCTCTCTCCTTTTTAAAATACATTTTTGAATTATAGCAGGCAGATATGAATATTTCCTTTAAGAGGCAATCAGAATGGGGTCGTTGCAGGGTCAGACCCCTTAGATACTTAGATATGACGAAAACAAAGTGCTGAAGGACACTCAGAACTTTGTTTCATAAAATTTTGATAAAACCTTATGGCTTTTTTTAGATCGCTACTAAAGCAATCAAGAAAAAAGTTTGTAGTTACCCAATTAAACCTTTTTTCTCCAAGATAATCATTATGACTGCTCCAGTAATACTCTTCTAGTGTTGTAATTATTTTTGCCCTAACTGGATTTAAGTGAATATATCGACAAACTTGTAGTAAGTGTTGATCGTCTTTAACTAGAATAGCCTTGTATCGCCCTTGAAATAAATGACCTACTCGCCCCCATTTTTTATTAAACCAATAAGTATAGCGAACCGATATTTTCTGCATAACCTTAGAAAGAGGAACATCCCCGACCTGTACAAGCAGATGAATATGATTTGTCATTAAACAAAAGGCATGGATTTTGGAATTATATTCTTTTATAGCCTCTTCTGTAAAATCACAAAAGAGCTTTCGATTTGCATCATCTAGAAAAATATCTTGAGAGTTATTCCCCCTCAACATCACATGATAATAAGCATTGAAATAATGGATTCGTTTTT
>CAIQCE010000253.1 GCA_903870185.1 uncultured Gammaproteobacteria bacterium | reverse complement strand
TGTCTATTGTTTGAACAATTTTGCGCTTCGGGTTTTCACCCTGTGGGTGATTTTCAGGAAGGGGTTTTTTCATCATTTTATCCTTCTTTTAAAGCTTGAAGCGGCATTATTTCACTTTCTAACTGCAGAATCTAGGATTATGGACATTGTGATTTACATAAGATCGGTGATTTTTCTTATGGTACTTACGTGTGGGGATTTGTCATACAGCAAACTATTTTAAACTTTATACCGGATATCAGCCCTATGTATTTATTTTTTGCAGCCTCTCCTATTGCCCTTATCATGGGAGTATTTTCATGGCATTTCATTGAGAAGCGAGCGCTATTGTTGAAGCCGCGTACTAGGAAATAAAAAATGGGATGAGATGATGTTGGGCCGCGCTGCGCTTGGTACCAACCTACATTGACGCCAACCTACATTGGCACCAACCCGTCGTCCCTGCGCAGGCGGGGATTCAGGAGAATCTTGGCAGGATGCAAAATTGATATTTTTAAGCTGCGCCGACGACAGGAATATAGGCGATAGGAGAAGACTTCGCATCTTCAAAAGTGACGATTTCCCAAGCGTTTTCTTGGCTTAAGAGTTCATGCAATAATTTAGAATTCATCTCATGGCCCGACTTATAACCGGTGAAAGCACCGATCAAACCTTTACCTAACAGATAAAGATCACCGACGGCATCTAGGATTTTATGTTTTACAAATTCATCTTTGTAACGCAAACCATCTTGATTCAAAACTTTAAACTCATCTAATGCGATGGAATTATCCAAGCTCGCACCTAACGCTAAATTTCGTTCTCTTAACATTTCAAATTCAGATACGAATCCAAAAGTACGCGCCCTTGAAATTTCTTTCACATAAGAAGTGCTGGAAAAATCGAGGGTGGCCTTTTGATTTTCTTCATTGAATATCGGGTGGTTGAAACTAATACCAAAACTGACTTTAAAACCATCATAAGGTTCCAATAGGGCTAATTTGTCACCCTCTCTCACTTGAACCTTGCGCTTAACGCGAATAAATTTCTTGGGAGCATTTTGCTCTTCTATACCTGCTGATTGAATTAAAAATACAAAAGGACCGGCACTGCCATCCATGATAGGCAATTCAGACGCGGTTAAATCGATATAAGCATTATCGATACCCATCCCTGAAATAGCAGACAATAGATGTTCGACAGTAGACACTCGAACTCCATTCTTGATCAAGCAAGTAGAAAGACTGGTATCACCAATATATTGAGCCAAAGCAGGAATCTCAACGACTTCAGGCAAATCAACCCGTCGAAAAATGATACCGGTATTGATAGGGGCAGGCCTTAAGGTCAACACCACCATTTCACCAGTATGCACGCCAACTCCAGTGGCCCGAATCAGGTTTTTCAGAGTTCTTTGCTTACACATTGATCTTTATCCTAAAAAAAGAGTCGCATTTTAGCATAGCTGCTTGATTACACAACTATAAGCCTCTATTCATCAGGGCTCCCGCATCAAAATTTGAACAAAGTAGCTAGCATTTTAGTAAGATAAGCTTCGCTCCAACCTGCACACTTACGTTTTGTCTTTAAACTAGCCTTTTTTGTGGTGTCCTGCTTTAACACATTTAAGATCATTCGTC
>CAIQCE010000252.1 GCA_903870185.1 uncultured Gammaproteobacteria bacterium | reverse complement strand
TGTCTATTGTTTGAACAATTTTGCGCTTCGGGTTTTCACCCTGTGGGTGATTTTCAGGAAGGGGTTTTTTCATCATTTTATCCTTCTTTTAAAGCTTGAAGCGGCATTATTTCACTTTCTAACTGCAGAATCTAGGATTATTAATATATATATTTAAGAATATAGAGATAGTAATAGTATAGAAAATTTCTGTGGGTAAGTGGTTTTTACTAATAAATATCAAAGAATTACCAGGTTTTGATCCTGTGCCCAATCCCGGTATGGAGCCCTCTGAATCCCGGTATGAAAGTGGATAACTTTAGGGTTTTGAGCTAAAAGCCCATGATTTCCACATTTTGTACACAATAATACCTGTTTTGTACACAGAAATTGTGGATAGTTTTGTGGTTGACTGGGAGTAATATTGGCTATCATTTTGAATTTTTGCTGGATCCCGCATCAAGCGCGGGACGACGTTTGGGATCAACCTATACCTTTTGCATCAACGCATAATAAAACCCATCGGCATTATTGTCGCCCGGGAAAATCTGAATCCCGTATTTTAAAGGATGAGCCCAATCACAATTGAGGGAAATATTTTGGGCATCCGAATGAGAATCTATAAATCGAGAGATCTGATCTTCATTTTCTACAGGTAATATCGAACAAGTCGAATAGAGCAAATGCCCACCTGGTTTAATTAAAGGCCATAGAACCTTAAGCAGCTTTGCTTGTAGCTCGCTCTGATTTTGAATATCTGATTTTTGGCGGAGTATTTTAATATCGGGATGCCGACGAATCACACCGGTTCCCGAGCAAGGAGCATCGAGTAGAACAGAATCAAATAATTCCCCATCCCACCAAGCCTCTAAATCACTCGCATCTGCTGCAATCAGCTTTATAGAGTTAGTATTAAAACGGAGTCTTTTAAGATTTTCACTTAATTGTGTTAATCGCTTATCGCTAATGTCCAATGCGACCAGTTCTTTTAGATCACTTTGCAGTTGCAGTATATGCGTGGTTTTACTACCGGGCGCTGAACAGGCATCTAGAACTCTCTGATTGGCTGCTGGCTTGATAAAATGGGCGGCGAGCTGTCCTGCTAAGTCTTGTATATAAGATTGCCCTGAGGTGAACCCTGGGAGCTTCTGGGCTGAGATCGCATCTCTTAACTCTATGGCTTCTGTTAATTTAGGTAAGCTCTCCTCCGGTAATAATTTTAAATACTCATCTCTAGCAATCAACTGGGTATTGACTCGAAGGGTCATGGGAGCTCGTTGATTATTTTCCTTTAAAATAGATTTATAATCCTGTGGCCATGCTTTTCTTAATTCATCAATTAACCATTGAGGGTGTGAAAAATAAGCTTCTTCTATAGGCTCTAAGATTTTTTGAATGATTTTGTGTTGTTCCAAATATTTTCTGAGTGTTTTATTGATTAAGGCACTTGCCCATGATTTTTTGAGTTCACGAGTCGCTGCAACGGTTTCAGAAACAGCCGCATGTGAAGGGGTATTTAAATAGATTATTTGGTAAAGACCTATTAATAATAAACATAGGATATCGGTGTGTTTTTGAGGAAGGGGACTGAGAAGTAATTGATCGGAAATTTTATTAAGGCGGTGATACCATCTCAAAGTTCCAAAACAGAGTTCTTTGATAAAAGCATAATCTTTGGATTGAGGATCAAGATTTTCCAATGCAGAATCTAGAGAAACTCTCTGTTTGATAACTTTAAAAATACATTTTGCAGCAATAGCCCTGGAATTCATTGTAATAACGAAAGATCAGCGACTAAGCCGAAAATGTTTTCTAATGATTTTAATAAGCTGAGCCTATTTTCTCGTAGTTTTTTATCATCTGTCATTATCATGACCTGATCGAAAAAGGCATCTACAGGCTC
>CAIQCE010000251.1 GCA_903870185.1 uncultured Gammaproteobacteria bacterium | reverse complement strand
TGAACTAAAAATAAAGTCTTTCTAGGCCCAGCTCGGCCCTAATATGCCCCTTTTTTAACACCTAAGCAAAAAAGTTCAGTTTTTCTCAATTTCGAGAGATGGCCTTAAGAATTAAGGTGCCAGGCACCTAAAAGCTCTTAAGGTGCCTGGCACCTATAAACCCACATGCTATACTAACGCATACATCGATCTATCTATATTAACTATAAGCCGAGGTTACTGTGAAATTAATTGAATTCATAATGGGTCTTTTTAAAAGTTTCATGCGCTTTATCAGAAGAAGATCAAATAACGATGAGGCCCAGCCGCTATTGGCTACTGCGCCGGGGACCCCTTTGCCTGGAAAATCGACTGGAAAATTAAAATCCCTACGAAACCCTGATAATAAGATTTCATATACCCAACACGTAGGTGGGATCGATAATTTGCTTAAATCCTTAAGAGAAATACCTGGGGCCGAACGTCTAAGTTTTGCACTTGATCACAAGGACACAATCGAGAACGCACAACAATTAACTCATGTGCTTATGGAATTTAGGGGTAATCCTGAGCAGTGTGCACTCTTAGCAAAGGGACATATCCAAAGAATTCAAAAACCGCATGAATTAGCAGCCGTTCTAACATTTCTAAAAAAAGAAGATTATCAAGCTATTGTTGATAATGCCCCCGCGAATGAAATAGTTAAGAGGGATAGCTTGCCAGGTTTTCTTGAAGCAATCAAAGACCCAAATGAGCGCATGTGCCTCGCTATCGCTTATCTCAATAGAGATCAAATTCCTAACGAAAAATACTTAGAAGTAATCTGCAAGACTTTGCCTGCTGAACACCAGGCGCGCTTCAGGGAGCTATGGCAAGCACTGCCTCAAACATCTGCCTACAACCCCAAAACCTTCGATAACGGCCGAGAACAGAGTCATCAGCAGCCCACTCCTCCAGCATCTTCAACTCCAACAAGCATTCCAAGCATTCGAAGACTTGGCAGCGGCCAAGGTTAACGGATTAAAGGGGACGTTTAGTAAACTCAAAAATTACTAACGTCCACCGTCTACTGCAACTCATTTCTTAAACCCATATGCTATACTTTTCCATGCATCGATCTACGAATGCTAATCACAAGCTGAGGTTTTTATGAAATTTATTGAATTCATAATGGGTCTTTTTAAGCGTTTCATGGATCTTTTCAGGCAAAGTCCGGCGGCGCTATCATCTACCATGCAATTAACAGATCGACGAGTCCCCAGCCAGGGCGGACCCTCTTCCCCTATTCACCACATAGGTGGGATCAAGAATATCACTGAATTACTTCAATCCCTCACTGCAATGCCTCCGAAGGAACGCTTAACGCTTGCTCTTGAACAAATGAATATCATCACCCAAGAAGCGGACCAAAAAACCAGAGAAGAGAACCTCACTACCGTACTTGCCACACTCACTGAAGACAAGGAAGGCAATTGCGATCGCCTAAACTTCATGAAGCAATTCCCTGTTGAAAATGAAGGACAATTATTTCGAGCAATGAAGTTTGGATTCGAAGATCCTAAAAATCGTGTGCGCTTAGTAGAGGCTCATATCAATAAAATTACAACACCCAGGGGTTTTGCTAAAATCCTTATTCTGTTAGATTCAAAAGACCGTGTACGGTTAGCAGAGGCTCAGAAGGTAAAATTTGGGACTACCGGACATAATTTATATAGGTTACTGACTCAAACTGAGCTGAATGGCAGTAATTTATACCAGTTACTGGGTTATATTGTTGCTAAGCCGGATGAGCGAAAAGATGCTGCCATAGCTCTTATTAATATGATTGCCACTGAAAAGCAATTAAATGATGTCCTTGACACCTTACCCGAGAAAGATGCTAATGAGTTAAAAACTCGCTGGGAAAAAGCAAGAGCCCCACAACAAGTTTCCTCCTTTAACCAAGAGACTTTCAGTCATGGCCCAGCGGCAGCGGGTCATCCATCCGCTCCTTCAGCATCTTCAATCCTAACAAACACCCGATAAACAAAGGAGTGTTAGTAAGTTGACAACTTACGTACGTCCCCTCTGCCAAACATGAATACCGACTATCATGCAAGCTAGCATCGAAAACACTCCTAAATAAGCCCCCAATACTAATTGCGGCTTATGAATATGCTGCAATAATAAAGACATAATAAACGGCGCAAATCCACCCAAAGCAGCTCCACCGATGTTATAACCGATCGCAGTAGAAGAATAACGCGTCTTGGTGTTAAACAACTCCGGCAGATACATCGTCAATGGCCCATCGAATGCTCCTAAAATAAACACAAACACCATCAAGCTGAAAATTAATTCAGCGACAGTCAAATTAGGTTTGATGATAAATAGGAATGAAACAATTGCCATTAACAAACTCGAAAAAAATAGAGTTTTCCATCGAGCAAAATAATCAGAGATCCAACCGAACAACAAACAGCTGCTTGATTCTATGAAAGCCGCCACACTCGTGCAAATTAATGCAGTTGCGAATGAGAGCTTAAATTCTTGATGTAAATAAGTCGACATATAAACAATTAATAAATAAATAGCTGAACCCATATAGGCAGAACAAACAATATTAGCTAAGAGCGGCAATTTTGAATCTTTAAGAATGTGCTTTAAAGGATTCATCAGAATTTGATTGGTGTCTTTTAATTCTTGAAAGTCCTCCGTTTCTTGCATGGTTCGGCGCAAGTACCACACCATAAAACCTATCAATAAGCCCGTGATAATAAAAGGCAACCGCCATTCCCATGAATTAAACCCCTCATGAATATTATGCATAAATAAATAGGCTGTGAATGAAGCGGCTAGCATTCCCATTCCACCTGCAAAAGGTGTGAATGAACCTAAAAATCCAGGCCGACGCCATTTGTTTTCTAAAATATAAATACTCGAAACATTATATTCAGCCCCAATCGCAAGACCTTGAGTCAATCGACATAACAACAATAACAAAGGAGCAAACCACCCGATGCTTTCAAACGTCGGCAACAAACCCATCACTACCGTTGGAACCGCCATCAAGGCAATGGTATACGATAAAATTTTTCTTCTACCCTTCCTATCCGCCATAAACCCAAACAGCGTGGCACCCAATGGACGAATGAGGAAGCCAATCGAAAAAATGGCCCAAGTGGCCAACAACTGAAACCCAGGCGACTGTTCCGGAAAAAACAAATGCCCAATCGTACCCGCAAAATATCCATATAAACTATAATCAAAAAATTCAAAAAAAGTTCCCAATACACAGGAGGCAATTATCTTGATCGGCGGCTTTTTGGAATGAATAGACATAGAGAAATGATAAGGGACGTTAGTAAGTTGTCAAGTTACTAAGGCCTATGAGTTTCAGATAATTCGCTGCTTGCTGCTGAAGCTGGGTCAGAAGCATCTGAAGCAGAAGCAGGTGAGGGTACAGGAACCGACACAGAAGTCACGGCTCTTTGAGCCAATAATGCTGCAATCACTCTATCTGCCTTGGGCATTGAAGTTGTTGACTGACCTGCTGCAGCACCCGAGCCAAGAGGTGAGCCAAAGAGACGAAGCCAGTCAGGAGTGCCGGATGAAGAAGGAGCGCGAGCAGGGGATGCAGCAGTTGAAGCAGCACTAGCAATATGAGGAAGAGTTGTGGCCGTAGAAACCGCACTTGATATAGTGGCAGCAGCTAAACCTACGCCTGCACCATGAGCTGAAACAGGAACAGGAACAGAAGCAACAGGAATTGCTACTGAACCTGCACCTGCAGGGACAGCAGCAGGAACAGGAACAGGAACAGCAGGAATTGCTGCTGAACCTGCACCTGTACGGACAGTAGCAGCTGAACCCGCAGGAACTGCCTGATCGGCGATGGCATTCAGTAAACCTAGGGAAAATGTTTCAGAAAAATTGTCCTCGTACTGCTTAATAAGTTCTTGAACTTGCTTGTATGTTTGCAATAGCTTTGCGCGAATTCGTCTAAAAGCCAATTGTTGTATGGAAAGTTTCGTGGGAAATGGTTCTAAATAAAACTCACAAACATCTGAATACATTAACAGTTTATTTTGAAAAGCCAGTTCAATAAAATCATCTGCCGTACTGAGCGGGGTTTTGAGCTTAGCTGCCTCATCCCATTCATAAAATTTTTCAAATTTTCGCTTCATGCTACTCAGCATATTATATCGATACATCCATTCTTTTTTACTTTCATCTATTTCGTTAGTGATTTTTTCCCATCGCTCACGAATAACCTGCGTATAATCAGGGCGGCCTGTCATCACACTAGAAAAAGATGCTTTATCAATTTCCTTAAAAATATATACAACCTGCAATCCCGAAAACAATTCATCTAATAACACTGGATTCAAATGACCAATAGTGGCGCCTGCCCGTATCAAAAACCAAGCCATGAGCGGATAACCAGCTCCTATCACTACATCCAGCGGTCGATTCCCCATTCTGTCAGGTGCATTTATTTCAATACCGGGTTCTTTCAGTAAAAATTCAAGCGCAAGTAATTTTTGGATAGGTCCTGGATCAAAAGCTCGCTCTGATAAAATGCGAGCATAGTCAGAAGGTTTTTGATGATATCGCCTTTTATCACGTGCATTTCCATCAAAACGACGAGCTGAAATTGGGAAAATAGTTTCATTTAAAATTGGGCTATCATCCACAAGATCTCTAACAGCAATCGGAATACCTAATTTTTTTAAGCCAGCCAAAAATAATACTGGAGTTGAAGTATTAACTACGGCTGAAATAGCTAGAGATCGCTGATCTCGATCAGTGAGGTCATGAGGAACAGCTATTCTATTTTCTAAAAGAGCCTCCATAATTTCATAAAAAGTTGCTAAATTATCTTTTCGAATTGACTCTGCTAAAGGAGTGGTTTCCACTTCTTCTAAGTTAGTAATTTCTTTATCACCTTCCATTCTTACAAGAATGCGATTTTCAACTACGCCTTTATCCAAAAATGAAAAACCATGTCGGGCACATTCAATAAGTGTTCGAGGAGCAAAATTAGCTCTATCATTCCAAACCGATTTATTCATAATCGCTAGCAAGGGAGTTTGTCGCTCATTTAAGCTGGCAAGTCTGGCCATTGTTTCAATTTGACCTATGACGAATTCAGGCACTCTATCTTTATCAACTCCTGAATCATCTTCATCCATCCAACCTATCATGCACTGCTTAACAACAGAGCCTGCATTTTCTAAATACATCAGAGCCAAACCCATTGCGGTTAAACCTTGATCTGTTTTAACAAAACGAGTCTTATTAGATACCAGCGCTGCAACCAATGGAATATCATTTCCATTGGTTTCTGAAACTCCATTTCTCATTAAGTAGAGAATAGCAAAATGAAGTGGCAGTAGATGGCCTTCTGCTTCAATTGATGGATCGACGTGTTTTAAAGCATAACGCACTAATTTATAGTCACCCACTAAAGCAGCAACATGAAGAGCATTTAACTTATATTTTCCTGTCTCCAGTAACTGCTCTTTTGTAAAAGTGATATTATCTGGATCATAATCCGATGCTAATATCGATTCTTGAGTTTTCGTAAAGTTAACATCTTCTAAATAAGACTCTTTAGTGATATTTGAGCATGCTTCATAATAGCCAGCTAATATGCCACGACTTAAATTTGAAAAGCTCATATTTAACTTTTCACTATAAAGATGTGCCAATGCTTTAGTCGAGGAAAATGCAGCTCGCACAAATCGAGTACCAAAATCACCTCCTAAAACAAAAATTATAAAAGCCTGTATCTCTTCAGACCCCCACATTCTCACAATACTGCCTAATCTATTTTGAGCCACATTTTCTACTGACAATGCCAGCTTCATTCCTTGGTTTTGAATTTTTTCTTCACTCAATTCATCAGGAAGAAACACAGGCAAAACTTCAAAATATACAGACAATATCCTTGAAAACCCCTTCACCTTTGGCATGCTATCTTTCTCATCCATAGACCCTGCCATGTGAAGAGGATCTAGCCTTTCGAAAAATTCTTTCAAGGCCAACTCTATCACTTTAGAAAATTTACGAGCAGGCACCTGGCGCTCTCTTTCCTTAACTTTTATTTTAATATTTCTAGTCCACCCACTTTCCGGGAAACTTCGTAATAATCGGCTTGCCCATTTTTCGGGTAAAGCATGAGATTGAGCCGTTTCAATCAAGTACTTTAAATCTGAAATACGCCAACGAATAATTTGACCTCTACCACTAAATTGACCATGAAATACTTTCAGCACATCTTCTTTTTTCCCCCATACATATTTCATCCTCTCTGGCATAGCCGTAAGAATCGGATTCGAGGTATCAAAAATAAATGTCTCATTAGGATTGATTCTTCTTCTACGAATAAGATCCCCCATGAAAATTGGCCATTCATATGAGCTCGTATATTCTTTTGGTTCTCGAAGACTACAATCCTCCATAAAGGATTCTCGCATCTCATCCCCAATGAATAAAACTAAAATATTTGGCTCAGGAAAGTAAACTCCGCTTGAAGAACAGGCTGCTGTAGCCTTACGCACTGCCATATCAAGATCGACTGCAAATGCATGAAGCGGTGAAGCTGCTTCATGTGCATCGAGATCTGGAATACGATACCCTGTTGTTAACACATGAGGAGGAGCCTTATGCATCTCTTGATAATCTGTAATTAAATTTGAATAAGTGTCAAAGACATGTGAAGCAGATTTCATATCTGGATCAAATAACCCCAAATAAACTGGATGAGCTGGTGCCTGTGCACGAAATATCCGAGCTAGATTAGTGGTAAAATAATGCTGCTTTAATACTTCTCGTATTTCTCGATAGGGAACCATATTGATGGTTGTTTTTTCTAGACGCTTTAAATAATCGACAATCCCCGGATTCATCGTTTTTATTTCTAAATACAGGGAGCGGACCTTTTCAAAATCCACTTCTTTACCTTCTGCATCTATCCATCTTGGGCGCCAATAAAATCCAAACTGATGAACCTCAGATCTCCCATCATATATCTCACTTAATTTTTCCTGAACTTGAGTATTAAGTGTGGGCTCCAATGACTCCATCTTATTCACGCCTATAACAAATGCCATTGAAGTACTAACTTTTAGTATGGACTCCTCTCTATTAGGACCAAAGCCTGTATTTTCAAAAACACGAATTGTCTCTGCAATTGAAGTGCTCGAACCTGCATAAAAGGGAATATTAACGACAACACGATAGGGAGCTGAAGACGATGGGTTTTCAGTAAACCTAGATTTAAATGAACTGGGATCTACGTAATTAAAATCTCCTGCTGGATCAGGGGGCACTGAACCCCTTTTTTGTGAAAGCTGATAGGGGAATAATTCGGCCCACCCTCTAAAATTGGCCGTAATAGTCGTTCTTGGGCCTGCAACTGAAAACCCCTCTGGCGTCCACTCATATCACTAGTTACCGCAGCTGATGGAAGAGGGCTAGTTAATACAGGACTACTCGAATCACTTCCCGCTTGACCTGAAGGAGAAGGACGACTTAATGTAGCACCGCTCGAATCAGCGGCAGACGCACCCATAGAAGAGACCCAACTTGCTGCTGAGGTTTGACGATCTCCACCGCTTATAGCTAGCTCTTCTAATTCTCGAAGGAGTGAAGCTTCATCATCCTCGCGATATACTTTATGTTGCCCACCAGCACCTCCCCCTGCAAGTCGGTACTCTCTTCCATCTTCATCGGTTAAATATGTGTGGCGCATTGATTCTCATTCAGCATTAGTTGGGGTGCTGATAATGAGACTAATTCACCTTAGAATCAAGAAATTAGATAAAAAATGGCTGGGCTAGGGTCCGCCCCTAATCAAGGAATTGGAAAAAATGGGATTAGCCTCTATAAAACATACAGTTAAGTATCTCGGCACTAATTACCGACCAGAAGGTCGCCGACTTGCATAGCGTTCTCGCTCTTCTGCAGAATCATCCATAAATTCTTTTAGCTTTTTCTCAAAGGCTGCCGCTTTGTGTTCGCCCATTATATCGGGCCGGGCAAAGGTTTTGATATGAGCCCTCTTAGGGCCTGCTGGCACTTTACTATTTACATTTAATTCGAGCATCTTCTCAATCTTCTCAGCCAATTTGCTTAACTCAAGATTAGATAATATATTAATATTCAATGAATTACTAGAATCTTTCGAGGGTATATTCCTTACTAACCATGCCTCTATCGCGGATAACTGCTGAGGGGTTAATTTATTCAATAACTGGTTTAACTTACTTTGCTCACTATCCATGAATGCATTATCTAATGTAGTCATTTCAAACCCCTCCTGATTAACCAATTGAATTGAAAGTATAGTCCAGGATCTTGGTTTTTCAAGCGAGGGTAGAAGGGACGTCAGTAAGTTGACAACTTACGTACGTCCCCTATATTAAAAACTCTTGACCTTAACGTTACGTAATACCTTAACGTTGCAATAGTCGTTCAATGGAGAAGCCCATGACCTATACAGTCAATAAATTAGCAAAGCTATCAGGCGTCAGTATCCGAACTCTTCATTTCTATGATGAGATAGGGTTACTGAAGCCTTCGCATTACGGTGAAAATAATTACCGTTATTACGGAGAAGCTCAGCTTTTGATGCTACAGCAAATTTTATTTTTCCGTGAACTTGGGTTTCAGTTGAGCGACATCCAGAGGATTATTTCAAGCACCGATTTCGATAAAATCGAAACTTTAGAATCGCACAAAATAATCCTTAAAAATAACCTCAATCAAACTAAACAATTGGTTGAGACCCTTAACAAAACTATTGCACATTTAAGAGGTGAAGAAAATATGAAACTTGAAGAAATATTCCATGGATTTAATGATGAAAAGCAAAAGGATTACGAAAACTTTCTCATTGATAGCGGTGTCGATCAGGGTGCTATCAAACAATGTAATGATAAAGTCAAAAATTGGAAGAAAGAACAATGGATCGAAAACAAACGAGAAGCGGATGAAATTCATGCTGAATTAGTATCAGCAATAAACAATCTGATTGCCCCGTCCTCACCTGAAGTGCAACAGTTGATTAAAAAGCACTACCAGATGACAACGCATTTCTGGACTCCGACCAAAGAAACTTATATTGGGCTAAGTGAATTTTATGGCTCCCATCCTGATTTTGTAAAATTTTATGATGATCTCCATCCTAAATTATTAGAATATCTGGCTGAGGCGATGAAAATATTTTCTAAAAACAATCTATCTTAAAGTTAAAAAGTATAGGGGATATGTATAAGTTGACAACTTTCACATATCCTCAGATACTTCTCCTTATTTAATTTCAATATTAGTTATTATTAAATAAGGATGCTATTTTATGTCGAAAAACATACATATTATCGCGGAATTTTTACCTCGAAAAAATCAGGAACAAAAATTACTTAACATACTAAATAAGTTGGCCGAGGAATGTCTAAAAGAAGACGGCTGCTTAAGATACCATGTGACTCAGCCAGTATCGCATCCTTACGCCCCAGGAACCTCTCAATATAAAATTGTACTCATTGAAGAATTTACTGATATCCCTTCATTTGAAGCTCACTGCGGTGAAAAACATGTTAAAGATTTCCTCCAACAATACGTTGAATCCAAAGATACAGGCCTTGTTGAAGATCTTTGTGTTCGTTTGTTTAGCGCCTAAATACAGACACCCTCTCATTCATACCCAATATGAATAATTACTTCATTATTATCTTTGTATTCTTCAAAAGTAGTTACAAAATTAGGCTGAAATATATTAGGGTCTAATTTCCAGATCATTTCCCAGGCATCTACTATATCTTTCGGCGCATTGCTTTTGGATTTAAAGATTTTGTATTTGCCTACAGGAATATTAGCCATCATTAATCCATCTGGAACTTTATTGATATGATTAACTGCGTAGCCAATTGTGATCCTGTATTTGCCTGCATAACCATCTTCATAATCAGAATAGACTGCAAAAATACTGGAAGATGAAATATCAGCTATTTTTTCTTCAATAGAAGCATTTAAAAATTCACCCCAGAGCTTTCCAATTGTATTCTGCTTGAATGCAGCTTCATTAGAAGTAATTGTACTCACACCTACAACTTTTACAGTATTAGTTATTTCTTTCATAATCTCATCTCCAATTTAAAATAAAGAAAATCATAATGAGTAGGGCAGAGTTTGTCCTGACATTTTGTATCATTTTAGTTGAGATGCATTCATTGGAATATAAATATCTGTTTTTTCTGGATAATAAACTTCAAAATCGAAGCCTTTTTGTCGTGAACGACCTGAATTGGGCATCCAGTCCCCATATATATACCGCCATGCGGCTTCTAAAGCACTTACATCTCCTTGAGCAGAAAAACAAGCATATTCTCCTGCTGGCAACACATGCCTGGAATATACCTCACCCTCTGGCATTGACATCTGATCAACTAACAGCCCAGTTGTGTAATCAAACTCTTCATCATCACTCATATCAGAATAAACCCCCAAAATTTTCTGCTGATCTATGATGTTGGGAATATTAGCTAGAAGATTAGCTTTCATGGTTTTTTCAAAAAAAAGAGGAATGTCTATTGCTTGCTGACTATTTTCTAATGTCGTTCTGGTTTTGACCCCTATAACGATTTGTTTCGGAAGATAAACAAAAGTCAGCATTATATTGTCTGGTTGATTTAATTCTTCACTTCGCTTTAAAATAATCCTTCTCATCACTTGAAATTCCGACTTATTATTTCGAAACTCTTGAGGGGATATATTAAACAACTTCTTAAATGATTTATTAAAACTTTCAGGGCTTTCAAATTGAGCCTCAAGAGCAATATCAAGAACGGTTCTTTTGGTTGTAATAAGTTGGATGGCAGCATTCGACAAACGTCGACGCCTAATATACTCTTTTATCGTAAGACCCGTCATGAAGTAAAAAATGCGATGAAAATGCGACAACGAACTAAAAGCATTTTTTGAAACAGCGGCTAGTGAAAATTTTTTATCAAGATTAGCCTCCACAAAATCAATCGCCTTTTCTAATCGGTAATAATATTCTTCTTTTTTCATATAGGATTCTTTTGCATTAATGAATGACTAACGTTTTATCAATTTCATTGGCTTTCATGTTCCTTCAATATTTTTTCTACATCAAACCACTCTTTGTTTAGCCGAAATAAAACATGCCTTCTTAGAGGATGATCTATTGGTAAACTAGGGTGATCAAAATCATCCTTTGGATCATGTTGTAAACCAATTTTCTCCATAATTCGAATAGAGCGCCTATTGAGAAGAGATGTAAAAGAAACGACTTCTTTTAGATTATATTTTTTAAAAGCCGCATGAAGCACTTCTTTTGCGGCTTCCGTCGCATAACCTTGACCCCAATATTGGGAGGCTATTCGCCAACCAATCTCTACACAAGGCGTAAAATGTGCATTGAACCTAGGGACTGAAAGCCCTACAAAGCCGATAAATTCACCAGAAGCCTTAATCTCCACTGCAAACAAACAAAACCCTTCCTCCTTAAATTGTAAGCGAGCTCGGCTTACTATATTAACGGACTCCTCATAATTTAAAATTGATGGAAAAAATTCCATCACCTTGGGATCTTGATTCATAGCAGCAAAAGAAACTATATCTTCATCTTTCCATTCGCGTAAAATCATGCGCTTAGTTTCTAAAACTTTCATGGTGTTTATTCCGAATGTTTGACTATGACATAAAATCTTTAAATACAGGGAAAACGTCAATAGGTTTTGCTTCTGGCCATATTTCAATCAAGTGTTTCAGTAATAGTGTTGAGGCTTCACATAACATCGGAAAATAACCTGCTTTTTTTGCACACACAAGAAAGGCCTCTACCCTTGAAATTATTCTTGGACGAAAAGCGTTTTCTTTTGGTTGCCATTGTGAATCTGAATCCACGGGACCGCTGGGGCAAATCCACTCATGAGCAATCAAATCCATTTCATCCAACTGTCGCAAAGTTCTCAGCAACCAATAAGCACAGGCATAGGCTGCGTGCTTAGAATAAATAGCATCATCAAATGATTCTGGAATTTTTTTCATTAGCTCTCCTTTGTAGGCACCCTCCATTCGATCGAGAACAGCTTCCGGAATAGCTTTAGAACACCAGCAACTTGGCATATGCATACGCAAATACACTCCATCAACCAATGCATTTCCAAAATAACTAAATTCAAAATCGATCAGCCTAATTCCATCATCTTGGTAATAAACATTATCAGGGCAAATATCGCCATGCAGTAAAACATGAAATTCACTAGGTGAGTTTGCGAATTCAAGAATATCTTCTATTTCCTGATGTAATTCTTTTGATTCATATCCTGTCAAAAGTTTAAGCTGCTTAAAGATAGCAGTAACATCAATCTCTGGTTCTGGAATAGCATTCAGAGGATCGGCTTTCGGGTTAATCCGATTTAAAATAGAAATGAATTGATCAGCCTTCCTGAATGTATCAGCATGCATTTTACCCAACCGGCGCACATAAGAAATCAAAGCGTCCTCTGCTTCTTGTACATTAATAATTGAAGATACACGCGTCAAAGGTCCGACTAAGCTAGGATGTGAAAGCCCAAGATCCTCAATTAAAATAAATTTATGCTCCATGCTGCCCACATAAAAATGAGGAGCATGACCTCCTCCTATTTTAGTTAAAAACTCAATCCCCGCCCAATCACGAGAAAATCGACTTAGCTGCTCCATCTCTGTTTCATTTTGGGCCGAATCAAATTTATTAGTTTCAGCAACTGCTTTCTTTAAAATAACAGCCCGAGGCATTTCTGAAAAAGGATGGTCAATTATCAGCCTCAAAATAACATTACGCCTATCTGGCTCACTCAGCTGTATAACTTTTGAAAAATTAACAGGCTTTTGGAAATACTCTGACATTAGCCGAGCAGCACTCTCTATGATTTCACGATAATGAGAAATAGATTCATCCAACATTTCAAGCATCCTGTTTAACGGCAGTCGAAATCGAGCAACAAGTAGAAAAATCTTACTAGGAACAATGAAATTACGGAAGTATTATTCGACAGTGTACTATTGAAAAGAAAATTCAATCGATAACTGTGGGCTAATTCGGACAGCTCAATGACCACACTTAGGGGATTCATAGAAACTCAATTCTTGTACAATGTGACTGATAATGGCACAAATATCTTTGCATTGGTTTGGGCGCTGCTCTAGTGATGATCGTGCTAGGCAATCTAGTAGTGATAGTAGATTAAGCAGGTGAACACTAACGCGCCAGTTCATCGGCAGCACAAATCGTTTTTGCAGCCCCTGCAGAAATGATGTTTCAAATTGAATTGGCATATGGTGTGCATAACGCAACATGGTAGCGATATCAAAAAGGGGTGAGCCTGAAAAAGAAAATTCCCAATCTAAAATTCCGGCAATTTCCCATACACCATTTTTCTTATCAACCAAGATATTGGCTGGGTCATAGTCTCCGTGAACTAAATGACTGGCACTCTCAGCAGGAAAAAGCAGTTGATACTTTTTCAGATATTCAGCTATTTTTGTAATGAGATCACTGCTTAAGCAATCGATAACAGTTGGCTGCTTTAAACACTTTAGCGCGAATTCAAGAGACCCACGTTGTGAGATGGTCTCAGTAATTTTCAAATGCTTATTGAAAAATCCAGCGGAAGGAAAAAAATAGGATTGAATAGCCGCCAATAGCTTTCCTGCATCAAACATAATAGTGCTAAGATCGCATGGCTCATGACTTAAAAGAAGATCTCGCAAGGTAATGCCAGGGAGATATTCAGCAATTGCAAAACGATAGCCCTTATAATCACCAATATATAATATTCTCGGCATGGGGATTGTTTGTTTTAAAAGCTGCCCCAGCTTTTGTTCGCGATATGCAGCATCTTTGTCTCGCAAATAAATGCGTAAAATAAAGGGCTGCTCGTCAGATATTAAATTAATTTTGATATTCAGATTAGCACAACCACCTGAAATGACTTCATAAGTGCCAAGCTGTTTAGCTGGATATGCTTGGGCAACCATAGCTAGAATCTCATCTTCAAGCAGAGAAACCCGCTGATCCGTTTTTTCCCAATTTGATTTGAAAGTCATTCAGGAAGTTTATAGGGGACGTACGTAAGTTGTCAACTTACTCCAAAGCAACTTGCAAAGCTTCATTACTCTTCAACTTCCAATAATAAATGATGCTCTTGGCAATATTCTCGTCCTCGCTTGACTGCCATCATTACAGCCTGTCGAGAAATCAACAAAATCTTAGATAGTTCTGTAGAAGAAAGCTGCAATTCATCCACCCCCCATTTGCAAATTAAAGCACGAGCCTCTACAGTGTTTTTCTGTTTTCTTTTGCTCATTAAGTCTTCTGCACAGACTTCAAAAATCGACAAGGATTTTTGAATTAGATAATTGATGTTATAGCCCTTCTGAAGAAAATAATCGGATTTCCTACCTTGCTCTTGCTTCGCCTCCAGCACTTTTTGAACAAATTGAGAACTCCCCAAGATTCTTTCATCACTAAATATTGAACTGGATTTTACTTTTTTTGCTAACTCCCATAGCCCTTGATTACTTCGTATTAACCCTCCTCCATCCAAATTGAATTCAATCTTTGGAGCTTCTGTACTCAGATAAGATAAGTACCCCATCAAGCCTTTATTTCCGATTATTGAAAAATTTTCTAGCACTTCTGAGACAGCCAACCAATCACACGTTTTATTTCCCATAATAACGCTATGCCCTGTCCAAGGGTAAATAGACAAGTCTTGTAGATTTTCAACTATAGAAGCTTTAAGCGGATTAAGATGGATGTATGCAATTAGCTTGTTAAAATATTCCTGCTTATCACAAAGAATCGATTTATAACGATTCTGGAAGACATAACCGGATCGCTCATACTTTCGATTAAAATAACTAGCATAGCCCGTAAGCAGAGACTGCATTACGTAGGATATAGATACTTTATTTGACATTAATAATAAGTGAAAATGATTAGGCATAAGGGCCCAAGCAAAACAAGGTGTTTCATTTTTCAGTAAAATCTCACCGAGACGTTTCTCAAAAAATAAATAATCCTCATCAGCTAGAAATATTTTTTGGCGGGCAATACCCCTGGCTATAAGATGATGTAGGGCGCCTGGATAATCAATTCGTGCTTTTCGTGGCATGCCACTATTCAGTATTATTTAGCCTGTTTAGGCAATACCGGAATTTGAGTAAGTTGACAACTTACGTACGTCCCCTATTCCCTAAGTGAAGTGTCGACATTTATTTTTCTAACTTTTTAGAAATCAATCTAACTTATTGATTTTATTGGAGCTGGCGGATGGATTCGAACCTCCGACCGGCTGATTACAAATCAGCTGCTCTACCAACTGAGCTACGCCAGCTTAAAGCGAGGAAGAGGGATTTTACGCAATATTACCCTGAACTGTCAATTCAAAATGACTTAAACCTCCAAAATGATTTGCCAGACCAAGAGGGCGGCGACAGAGATCAAACCCATTGAAAAACTGAGGAATTTTACGCCATTCACCACCGGAAGCTCCTCCCTAAAGACCTCATAGAGTACTGAGCCGCTTAGAAAGGCGATCATAAAGCTGGCAAGGACTACGTTGATAGGGTTAGTGACATCAGTCAAGAACCAACCTAGAAATAGGGCGGCCAATAATACCATCCGGCTCTTGGTTTTAAACAGGGTAGGGAAGGCAGTATTAAGTCGACGATCGACCAGCATAAAATGCAGCCCCATCGCGAAGGTAAAGATGAGCGCAAAAATAAATCCAGTTTGAACGCGGAGCGGCATAGTATAAGTGATCAGAAAGTTATACAGAGAAAACATGAAGAGATGGAGATTATAGGCTCCCTTCTCCCCCCCCTCCCTTTTTATGAGCCTGCCTTTGAGCCAAGCACTCTAAACCATAATAAATATTGAATCCCAGGAGGGCGATTATAAAAATAATAATATCGAAGAGGGGAGATAATAATCTGTATTGACTCAGTGCATGTCCCAAGGGCTCCTTCGCCTCGATCAAACTGGGTAACATGTGCAAAAACACATAGCTGATCGCAGCCCCTCCCGCAAAAGACCCAAACTCTAGAGTATTAAATAATGGACGCTTTAACCAGTAAGGCGCCAAGACATGACACAGCATTAATGCCAGCGTGATCCATAATGCGATATAAATATTACCTAGATGAATTAAATCCATTTTTCATTCCTTAAATATTTCCATAGATCAAGCTATACTACCAGGGCCTGTTTACAATTGCTTTTGCGAAACTGCTGGGAATCCCAAAATGCTGACTCATAGAATCAATCTTTATGGATTTTTAATTTCAGCTTTTAGCATCCTATTTTATTGTTATGAATACCTACTACGAATAGAACCCAGCTTGATGATGCCACAACTCATCTCATACTTCCATTTAAGTGAAGCGGGCTTGGGAGGATTAGTGGCACTGTACTATTTTGCCTATACGCCTATGCAAATGATAACTGGAATTTCCATCGATTATTTTGGGCCTCGTAAAATATTAGTCTTTGCACTCTTATTTTGTATCACAGGTTGTTTATTATTTGGAAATAGTATCAATTTTGTAACTGCAGGGATTGGTCGATTTTTGATGGGATTAGGCAGTTCATTTGCGTTTATATCAGCACTTAAAATTGCCTCTTACTGGCTTCCGATTCGATACTTTGATTTATTTGTCGGTCTTTTATCAGCCTCCGCAATGTTGATGGCGATGATCGGTGACATTATTCTTTGTCGCTTACTCGAGCACTTTAATTGGCATTCTTTATTAATATTAAGCTCTATCATAGGAGTGTTTTTATTGATGGTGCTTTGTTTTGATATTCGAAATCAAAACCGATCGGCACAATGGAAAACTCATGATCCATTGAATTTTAAGCATCTATTGCATCATTTTGGAATTTTAATTAGAAACCCTCAAATGTGGCTACTCGGAATGATCGGCTGTTCCATGATGCTTTCTTTATCAGTATTTGCAGAAACCTGGGGAATTAGTTTCCTCAGAACCTATCACTCTGCAAACAATCAACAAGCCTCTGAACTCAATTCTTTTATATTTTTAGGGTGGTTGATAGGGTCACCTTTAGCAGGCATTATAGCTGGCAAATTGAAATCTCATCGATTAATTTTGTTTTTCGGGTGTCTGTTAGCAGCTTTGGATTTTTCATTAATTTTATATATAGAAATTCGCTCTGTTAAACTGTTAAGTGGTTTATTGTTTTTATTTGGATTCTTCTCCAGCGCCCAAATTATTGCTTACGCCATTATTCGAAATAAAATTTCCACTAAGATTGCTGCGACGGCTTTTGCATTTTTTAACTTCCAAGTGATGCTGGGCGGAATGATTGTACAACCATTGATAGGATTAATACTCGATATCAATTGGGGTGGCTCTGTTGATCATGGGATTCGATTGTATTCGAAATTTGAGCATCATATTGCAATGAGTATTATTCCAGCATCACTTTTGATTGCATCGGTGTTAGTTATTTTTCTGAAGGAGACCTACAATCCTTATCCCAGTAAAACTCCCGCCTCAGCCAAGTCCTGAACAAAAGCATCACTCACAAAATATTGATACTCAGTTACACGAGCTTTTGCAATTGAATCGGCAGGGTCAATAGCTCCGTGCCCTGGGTGACACATAATCAAACCATTGCTCAAACTCTTTTGAAGAAATTTTTTAAATTCAGTTCTGTAATCTGATTCAGGATTAAAATCGTAGATTCCGCTAAAACTCGCATTATGAGGAATTTGATGTTGCTTTAAAAGTTTTAATAATGCTCTCGCCCCCATCAAGTAAATCATAATTGATTTAATCGAGGTGAGATTATTAAAAAAACTCTGTTGGGCTGGCACACGAATAGTGGCTGATTTTTTAGGATAAAATTCCAAATAGGCCTGGAGCAATGCCTGACGAAACAAAGGAAACTCATGTACATGTTGGTGCCCATCAATAAACTGAGGTAAAAATCCAAAATATTGTTGAAAGGCTAAAATCTGTGCCCGTATTTCTTCAACAATATAACCCAGTTCCATGCATCTAAAATGACTCAAAGCACATAATTGATTCAAGGATCTAAAGTAGGGCTGAGCCTTTTCTGTCAAAGCCTTCCCCTCAGTAAAATTCAGATGCAGCCCTATCTGAATCACGTCAGAGTACTCGCATAAAGATACCGCTCCCTTCTGACAAAGAGGCATATTGACCATAGCACTCACTGCATTCAATCGTTTTAAATCGACTAAATTTAGAATCGCTTGATTCACTTCAGCATTCAAACCAAAGTCATCGGCACACAGGAGAATGGATTTCATAAATAACTTTTAAAATCAAAGGATTAATATTATAATTTCATTCATAAAGATCATCAAGGAAAATCATGCAAGCTCGCAAAGATAAACTCTCTAATCGAAAGCTTTTCATTAGCTGCGTTGTACCTGTTTTCAATGAAGAAAAAAACATTGAACGCTTCACGAATGAACTCAGTCATTATCTCAATCAATACACTGACCTTTTTGAAATTATTTTAGTGGATGATGGCAGCACTGATAATACCTCTAGCATCATTCACACTCATTTAATTTCAAAACATATTAAATGGATACAGTTTTCTAGAAATTTTGGAAAAGAAATTGCACTGACTGCCGGCTTAAATTATGCCAAAGGTGATGTGGTAGTTTTAATTGATGCCGATTTTCAACATACCTTCAGCACTATCAATGAATTTATTCAAAAATGGCTAGAGGGCTATGATATGGTTTATGCAGTTCGCAGTAATCGAGATGATGAAAGCTATCTTAAATCTCACACTTCACGTGCCTTCTATAAACTAATGAACCTCGTTTCTCAAGTGAACTTACCGATAGATGCTGGTGACTTTCGATTGCTCGATAGAAAACTGGTTTCAGTTTTGAATCGATTTGGTGAATACAAACGCTTTATGAAAGGCCTTTATGCAACCTTAGGTTTTAAATCGATTGGGGTGCCTTATGAAGTCGCTCATCGTGCAGAAGGCAACAGCTCATTTAACGCACGAAAATTATTAGGATTAGCCCTCACCGGAATTACTTCTTTTTCTAATCTGCCTTTACGAATTTGGAGTGTGATTGGCGCCACCATTTCCGGCATTTCTTTAATCTATGCATTATGTATTATTATCGATACGCTTACGCATGGAACTCATTCACCTGGTTATCCCACCGTTATGGTTTGTATTTTATTTTTAGGAGGGATACAGCTACTTTCAATCGGAATCTTAGGTGAATATATTGGCAGAATTTTTGAGGAAGTTAAAAAGCGACCTCTTTATATTATCGCTGACAGTCATGGTTTTGATGGGCCAGGCTCACCGTGATCTTCTTCTTTCAGTTGCAAGCAACCTCACGCCATCTCCCTCACCTTGCGGCGCAGGTGTCGTATCGGCAGTTTCTGATACCGCTCTTCTTCTTTCAGTTGTGGTAAGCGATATCTTACTATTTACCATCTTACCGTTTAGATCAACAGCCATATCAGCAATATCTCCAGCTATCAGACTATCACCACTGCCTGAAGATCTAGGAGAAGCTACTTGATGTTGAGTAGCAGCTGCTTGATCTAATGCTGCACCTACTCCAGGATGCACAGCTAGAGCAGGATCAACAAGCGTAGTATGCAAATGTCGCCAATCTTCAAGTTTATCTAAACAAGCATGAATAATCGAACGGAGAATAATTCCTAGAATTAAAGCTGTAATAAGGCCCGCAATAAAAGTAGCTCCTAGAAGACCTGCGACTGAAGAAGCAACGCCTTCCAAAAGGGGATCTATATTCATCACTCCATCGTGAATTAGCATTAAAATAGTGACACCCGCTATAAAAACCGCCCCTGCAATCAAGAGTCCCCAAGAAATTTTGCTCTTAACGATGTATTTCATCGTATTCAAAGCTTCATCTAACAAACCAGGTTTTTTGGCAGGCATATAATGACTCCAGTTAAGTGTTCTCGGAATACTATAACCCAATCTAAATTTATTTGTAAAAAGAATAAGTTGATTTGTTAATGAAATG
>CAIQCE010000250.1 GCA_903870185.1 uncultured Gammaproteobacteria bacterium | reverse complement strand
GTTTCACTCGAATCAAAAATTCTAACGAGATCCTGATGCAGCGACCTATATACTTAGACTATATGGCAACGACACCTGTCGATCCTCTCGTCAAAGAAAAAATGATGAACTATATGGATTTAAATGGAATTTTTGGAAATCCTTCTTCTTCAGGTCACCGTTATGGTTGGGAAGCACAACAAGAAGTCGAGTGGGCTCGACTACAGGTGGCTAATTTAGTGAAAGCTGATCCGAGGGAAATTATTTGGACCTCAGGTGCGACAGAGGCTAATAACCTTGCGATCAAAGGCGCTGCGAGTTTCTATCATCGAAAGGGAAAACATTTAATCACTCTTAGCACGGAGCATAAATCTGTATTAGATGTTTATGATTATCTTTCTCGTCAAGGCTATGAAATTACTTATTTAAATCCTCAGTCAAATGGTTTGCTGGATCTGGATGAACTAGCAGCTGCTATTCGTAGCGATACTGTCTTAGTTTCGATCATGCATGTCAATAATGAGATTGGAGTGATCCAAGACATTGCAGCCATTGCGAGGCTATGTCGAAGTCAGGGAGTCTTATTTCATGTCGATGCGGTTCAAAGTGCTGGTAAGATTCCTATTGATTTGACTGAATGGCCTGTAGATCTTATGAGTTTTTCCGCGCATAAAGTTTATGGCCCCAAAGGTGTAGGGGCTCTTTATCTCCGAAGAACTCCGAGAGTTCGCCTAGAACCTCAAATTCATGGAGGAGGGCAGGAGCAAGGGATCCGTTCCGGAACTCTACCAACTCATCAAATTGTAGGAATGGGTGAGGCTTTTCGATTGGCTCAACTTAATAGAGAATCAGAATCTCTTAGGATTACTGGATTAAGGGATCAGCTTTGGAAAGGTATTTCAGACTTAGAAGGTGTTTCCATCAATGGGGATTTAAACGCTCGGGTAGCTGGAAATCTTAATGTGGTATTTAAGGGATTAGATGGGGAAACCTTGATGGTGGCTTTAAGAGGTCTGGCTATTTCCAGTGGCTCTGCATGTGATTCTGCGACGGTGCAGCCCTCACATGTGCTTTTGGCTTTAGGTCTGAGTCGGCAAGATGCGAATAGTTCTTTGAGGTTTAGTATAGGGCGTTTTAACACGATTGAAGAAATTGATCGTGTTATCCTTGAAGTTCGGAACCAAGTATCACGGTTGCGCCAATTGGCGTTAAGGTGAATGATGCAGTATTCAGAGCGAGCATTGAGCTATTTTGATTCGACAACCCATGCCGGTAAGTTAGAAGGAGAGGGGGTCTGCAGTGGAAGTGCTCATTCGGAAGTTAACGGGGATTCCATCAAGTTTTATTGTAAAATCCTGTCTCAAAATATCGTGGAACTCAGGTTTTTAGCGACTGGGACTGTGAGTACTATTGTGTGTGGCGAGTTTCTTTCCCGGTACTTGGAAGGAAAAACTTTGGACCAAATTGAAGAATTAGATGCAGAACAGATCCTAAATGCATTAGAATTACCACTTACTAAGCGATACTCGGCCAGTCTGGCAATCGATGCCCTTCAGGCTATGACTCTAAATGAGAGGACAAAATGAATATTATTTTAAGAACAGTATTAATAATTTTGGCTTTAAGCAGTGTCAGCATAAGGGCTGAAAATTTAAGTGGCGATAGCCATTTTACAGCCATTTCTCCTCCGAGTTGTTCACAAATGATGACGGATTCTTTATTTGAACATAAAGCTTGGTATGCGACTCTCAAGCCTAATACTAAAGTGAAAGGAGAATATGAGTTAAAATTATTGGGTTTAAAACCTTCGGTTGTATATTTCTCTCAGCAGCCTTTTCAAATGGGCCGTATGCAGACCAAGCAATTTTGTGCTCTCTGGCAACAAAAATCAGATTTAAAATTTAAGGCTTCGATTGAAGGCTTGAACTTGAAATCTCACCCGAAAGCTACATCGGTAAGTTACCGTCTTCGATTGAGTGAGCCTCATTACCAAAATAAAAGTGTCACCTATAAAGTAACTTTATTGGGTAAAGCAAAATTAGATCAAGCCCTTCGGCTGAGAGATGTGACATTGCTAATCACGGTGCCTGCTTGTGCGCAATGCGATCATTATCCGTGTTTGTCGTGTTAAAAAAAGGAATAGGCTTGTCAGGCCTGGAAAGCGCAGCCCGACCTACTGTATCAACTGGATCCCCGCCTGTGTGGGGTCTAATGTAGGTTAGCGCCAAGCGAAGCGCGGCCTAACAAATCAACCTGCTATTTCCGCAAAATCTCCAGCTGCGTCTCTAAGCGCTCAATCTGTTCCAATAAATCCAATGCTAAAGCAATACCTTGGTAATTGATTTCTAAATCACGTTGAAATCGAATGGCGATTTGGGCGCGTTTCAAGCATCGAGAATCAAATCTCCAATTTTGAATTGAGCTACCTTCTGGCTCTAATAAATTAAACTCAATCATCTCAGAAATCATTTCTTGATCTGCACGGATCGCCCTACAAAACTCGGCTAAATTCAGCATTTCTTCTTGATGAATAATTTTTCCTAGGATGAGTTCAATCTCTGACATAAGGACCTCAATTAGAAATTTAAATGCGCACGGGGATTGAAGGGCATCAGCTCTGCCATTTTTTCATAAAGCTCACGTTCTTCAGGCGTATTCGCGGGAGGAATTTGAATTTTTAATAACACAAATTGATCTCCAGGATTTTTTCCACCTAAACCACGGCCTTTTAATCGAAGTTTTTGCCCTGATTGAGAATTGCCGGGGATTTTTAAATCAACCGTTCCTCCTAGGGTGGGCACTTTTAAAGTGGCGCCTAGGGCGGCTTCCCAAGGAGTAATTGGAAGAGTGAGGTAAACATCATTACCTTCTAAGGTATAATGAGAATGTGGTTTAATTATAATCTCCAAATATAAATCGCCCGGCTTTCCGCCGTGAATTCCAGCAGATCCTTGACCCGCTAAACGTATTCTTTGCCCATTGCCTGCACCTGCAGGAATTTTGACTTTAAGTGTTCGAGTATTCATTCCCATTTGCAAATTAAGTGTTCGAGTCGTTCCTTGATAGGCCTCTTCTAAACCCAATTCAATTTTAGCATGCTGATCTGTTCCTGTTTCAGCTCGAGGTTCCCAATGCCGACCTCGTTGATTGAATATGGAGCTGAAAAACTCGCTAAAATCAGCTTGATCAAAAGCCGAATGATTTTGTTGTCGTTGATTAAATTCCCAGCCGGGAGGAGGATTGAAGTTATCTCCAGAATGGTGGCCTGAGCCCATCTGATCATAAGCCTTACGTTTTTCAGGATCTTTCAAAACTTCATAGGCTTCTTTAACTTCTTTGAATTTTTCTTCTGCATTTTTTTCAGAGCTGACGTCGGGGTGATATTTTCGAGCCAATCGTCTATAGGCTTTTTTGATTTCTTCG